>CAZGKJ010000013.1:0-1511 GCA_964525955.1 uncultured Candidatus Bathyarchaeia archaeon | reverse complement strand
CTCCCATCGGTCATGAAGCGCCACATCCCTCTTCACGGCCTCCTCAACCGCCCTCTCAGCCCCTAACCATCTTCTACGCGGTATCCGTGAAGGGTTGATCCTCGATTATTCCTCCCAGGGCCCTGCTCTGGAGTCTATCCCACCTTTAATCGATTTATCCCTCAATTAAAATAGCTCATCGTCTTATTATATCAGATGTCCACCTACTTCGCCTCTCAACCCTCATCGGGGGAGATAGAGGAGAGGATTGAGGGATTCCCCTCCTGGATAGAGGTTGATCTCGATGCCATAACCTGGAATCTGGAGGCGATAAGGCGGAGGGTAGGCGTCGAGGTTATACCCTGCATAAAGGCAAACGCCTATGGCCACGGCCTAATCCCAGTGGCGGCTCATCTAATTGAGCTTGGAGTTCAACGCTTCCTCGTCGCAAAGCTCCCCGAGGCCCTAGAGCTGAGGGAGGCAGGGTTGAGCTGCGGCATCATCAATATGGACCCCCTCTACTCCATGAGGAGTTACGAGGCCGTTGTGCGGCTGGGGATAACTCAGGTTGTCTACACCCTGGAGGCGGCTCGCCGCCTAAATGAGGCCGCTGAGAGGCTGGGGGAGAGGGCGGGGGTCTTCGTCAAGATCGACACAGGTCTAGGCCGTGTGGGGGTTCGATATGATGAGGCTCCAGGCTTCATAGAGCGTTTGACGAGGCTGCCCAACATCGATCTGGAGGGGGTCTTCTCCACCTTCATGGAGGTTCCGGAGGTTGATAGGGTTCAGTTGGAGAGGCTGCTATGGGTCTGCGGGGAGCTGGAGAGGAGGGGGATAGATCCAGGCACTCGATCCATAGCCAGCAGCTACGGAATCCTACACCACCCAGACTCCTACCTCGACGCCGTCAGGCCTGGGATAACCCTCTTCGGCGTCCACCCAGAGGAGGGTTCCGAGGCCCTCATGGAGTTGAGGCAGGCACTAGTCTTCAAGGCGAGAGTGGAGCAGGTGAAGTGGGTTGAGGAGGGCGAATCCCTCACCTATAATAGGCGCTTCACCGCCCCCAGGAGGATGAAGGTTGCAACCATCCACGTCGGCTACTACGACGGCTACCCAAGAGGCCTAACAAATAAGGGTTTAGACCTCATCTCAGGCGAATATAGGAGGGTGGTGGGCACAGTCTCCCTAAACCACCACCTCATAGACGTAACAGGACTCGAAGTGAAGCCGGGAGACGTGGTGGAGCTCATAGGGCGTGGAGAGAACAACGTCGGGAGAGTCGCAGAAATCGCAGGCATAACCCCCTACCACCTACTGATCAGCCTAAACCCCATCACACCCAGAGTCTACTACAAAAAGGGCAAACCCATCGCCATAGAACCCAAATAGATTTTATATCCCTCCAAGCCGAAGAATCTAAAAGGGGCCGGGGTAGCATAGCCTGGCAATGCGCTGGACTCATGATCCAGAGGCCGAGGGGCCAGCGCCCAGGCCGGATAAAGATCGTGGGTTCAAATCCCACCCCCGGCACT
>CAZGKJ010000012.1:0-26337 GCA_964525955.1 uncultured Candidatus Bathyarchaeia archaeon | reverse complement strand
ATATCCAGATATCTAAAAAATATAATGCAAAACTGATAACAGCAGATGATGAGATATATGAGAAGGCGAAGAGGCTGACTCAGGTTGCCCATATAAGGATGTTTAAAGCCCCGGGCGGGATTTGAACCCGCGGCCAACAGCTTACGAGGCTGCCGCTCTGACCATCTGAGCTACCGGGGCCTTTCAACATATATCTGGCCGCTTTTATTAAGGATATGGCTTATGGTCTTTGAGAGGCCTCAATCGGTGGATCGATTTGATTGGGGTTTTGGAGGCTAAGTATCCCTTCCTACATAGGGCTGTGGAGGTTGTCGGGGCTCTCGGCCTCAGACTCGAGGAGTTAGCTGGCCTCAGAGGCGTCGTTGATAGGGGCTTTGAACGGGTCTCGGAGGCCATTCTGGGGGGTGTTGTCAGCTATAGGGCTGGCAACCCCGAGGTGGAGATGCTCTCCTTCCCCGTCGCCCTGATGTTCGTCTCCCTCATCGGAGACCCCTTCCTCGATCGTCGATACGCCCTGGCTGAGGGGAAGAGGGCATATAGGTTGTTGAGGGAGGAGCCTGAGGAGGTTATAGCCGAGGTGGCTGAGGACTTCAACTGGAAGCTGAGGCCGAGGAGGGTTGTCCTCGATGGACAGCTCTACTCCTTCGAGCTCCACTTCGCAGACTATCTACGAAACGCATCGGGATTCCATGAGGATAAGTGGAAGCTGGTGAACAGGCTGATGAGAGAGGGCTACGTCCTTTTGACGAGGGTGGAGGCCGCCAGGCTGCTGGAATGCGAGATCGAAGACCTCATCCTCCAGAGGGTTTCAAGGCATCAAAGGGTGGAGCTCCCAGGGGAGCTTGAGGAGAGGGTGGAGAGGCTTAGGAAGCTGCTGGAGGAGCATAGGGGCCGAATAGGAGGCGAGACTCTGCCCGAACGGGTCAAAGTCGAGGCCTTCCCACCATGTATTCGACGAATCTTCGAAGCAGTCTTAGCTGGGAGGAAGGCTTCACATATGGAGAGATTCACCCTCGTCTCATTCCTCCTCAACGCCGGCATGAGCATAGAGGAGACGACGGAGCTCTTCACCTCCATAAGCGACTTCGACCCAGAGATGACAAGATACCAAGTTGAACATATAGCAGGCCTAAGGGGGAGCAGAACCAGGTATAAGCCTCCAAACTGCGATACGTTGAGGACGCATGGCATCTGCCAAAACCCAGACAACCTATGTAGAAGGGTGAGAAACCCCATAACCTACTACATCATAAAGGCAAGGAGGGGGCGGAGGAGAAAGTCATAACAGGGTTATAAATTTCCTCAGATGTTAATGGTGGCGCTAACATAATGAAGGGCGCCAAACCTAGCAAGCTTTAATGGGGATCGGGGAAATCCCTTATTGATGCGTAGAGAGGCGAGGAACTGGTATGATGGAGCCCTCATAGATCTGGAGGAGGCCAAGTCTGCCCTTGAGGGAGGGAGGCCAAACTGGGCCCTCTTCGCAGCCCATCAAGCCGTCGAGAAAGCTCTGAAGGCGGCCATAGTGGCTCTGAGGAGGGAGAGGCCCCCGAGAACCCACGACCTCACCGAGCTTTACAGGGCCTCCGGACTGGAGCTGGGGGAGAATTCCATAGCCCTCTCTGAGCTTACCCCATACTACACGGTGGCGAGATATCCAAACGCCGGATTGGAGAGGCCCTGGGAGGGGATATCAAGGGAGCTGGCCTCCCGACTTCTGGAGGCAGCTAAGAGGATCGTGGAGATGGTGGGGGAGGAGATTGACCGAGGAAATACCGAGAGAGATTAGAGGATACCTAGATGGATTATTGAGGAAATTGAGGGGTGTAGACCCCCATGTTGAGGTCTATCTCATCGGCAGCTATGCGAGGGGGGATTGGCTGAGGGATAGCGACATAGACCTCATCATCGTCTCAAAGGCCTTCAAAGGCCTAGATTTGGGGAAGAGATATAGATTGGTTAAGGAGCTGGCCGGAGCTGGCTTCGGCCTAGACCTATTAACCTATACCCCAGAGGAGTTTAAGAAGATGAAGAAGAGGAGCATCATAATTCAAGACGCATTAGAATACGCCATAAGACTCTGTTAAGCAAAGAAGATAAACCTAGGAGATTTAAGATGGCTCACCCCTTTTAAAGGCTGGATGGCCGCTGAGAGGGAGCTCCAATTCATCTCCGAGAGGTTTAGGGAATTCTACGCTGAGAGAGGCATCGAGACGCCGAGGGAGATGGAGCGCCGAGAATTCGGCTTCATCCCCTTCGGCGCAAAGATGATGTTCAGACATATATCCTTCTCAACACCCGAAGCCTTGAGGAGATACCTCATCGAGAACGCCCCAGCCCACGCCTACTACTCCTCAGCCTACTATGAGAATCCCGAGGCTGAGATGGAGAGGAAGGGTTGGCTTGGAGCAGACCTCATCTTCGACATAGACGCCGACCACATAGAGACACCCTGCAAGGCTGAACATGACAGATGGCGATGTAAAGACTGCGGATTCGAGGGGAGGGGAGAAACCCCTGAACGCTGTCCAAGATGTGGAGGAACCTCCTTCGAGGAGGAGAAGTGGATATGCCCCCGATGCCTCGAGGCTGCGAGGCATGAGGCTCAAAAGCTGCTGGACATACTCATCAGCGACTTCGGCTTCTCACCCCGAGAGGAGCTGGAGGTCAACTTCACGGGTCATAGGGGCTACCACATCCACGTCTCAAGCCCCAACATCAGGGAGCTTGATCAACCGGCGAGGAGGGAGATCGTTGACTACATCCTGGGAACGGGGATTAAGGCTGAGCTACATGGCTTCAGGCCTTCAGCCCAATCCCTAACCCTAAGCGAGGGGGGTTGGAGGGGGAGACTCATAAGGGCTCTCTACGACTACCTTGAGGAGGCAGACCTAAAGGAGTTGATGGACGCCGGTCTAAGCAGGGCTACGGCTACGAAGCTCATGGAGATGAGGGAGAGGATTCTAAGGCTGCTCCGGGAGGGGAGGCCAGGCCTCCTCTTGAGGCTCATCAGGAGGAGGACTCTGGATAAGTTGGTGGAGGCAGCCGTTGGACGGGAGGCCTCAGCGATAGACACCGTGGTCACAACCGATCTACATCGATTGATCAGGCTGCCTGGGACGCTGCATGGGAAGACTGCTCTGATAGCTCAGAGGGTCTCGGTGGAGGGGCTCGACGACTATGACCCCCTCATCGAGGCCGTCGCCTTTAAGGGTGGAAGCCTTAAGGTCTATGTGGAGGGGGCGCCGAGATTCAGCATCGGAGGCGCCCAATACGGCCCCTATGAGGGGGAGGAGATGGAGATGCCGTTGGAGGCGGCTCTCTACCTCCTCTGCAGGGGGGCGGCGAGGCTGGTGGGATGAGGGGGAGCTACCTACACCTATATGAAGCATGGCGGAGGGAGCGGTGGAATAGGGAGCTCCAGAGACTTCCAGAGGGATTCATGGAGGAGATGAGGGATTATGCCAAGAGGCTCCGGGAGCAGGGGCGGATGCTTGATAGGAGCTCCATCATCGGCAGGATCGCCGAGAGGGAGAGGGAGAACGCCGAGCGGATGTGGAGGGAGCTCCTCGAGCTGAGGGTGAGGAAGATCGTCGAGGCGGTCCTCGAGGGGAGGGCTATACCGATAGAGGCCTTGACGCCGGAGGAGAAGAGGCTCCACGCAAGCCTTGGAAGGCTGATCTCAGAGCATCTGGAGAAGATGAGAAGCCCCAGAGCTCGGGGAGCCTCAATACCGAGGGGTAAGCCCCCTGAGGGGATGAAGATCGTGAGATTCCTCCAACCCACACCGGCGATCATAGGGGTTGACATGAAGACCTACGGCCCCTTCAAGGCTGAGGATGTGGCCATGCTGCCGGAGGAGAATGCTGAAAACCTAATAAGGAGGGGCATCGCAAAGGAAGTGGAGATTGGGGGATGAAGGTTCCAAGGGAGATCAGGAGCTACTGCCCAAGATGCAGGACGCATACGGTCTTCACCGTCACCCTATACAAGGCCGGTAAACGGCGTAAGCTGAGCTGGGGTGAAAGAAGACATGAGGAGGAGAAGCACGGCTACGGCGGCCAGAAGTATCCGATACTAAGGAGGAAGGCGAAGACGACGAAGAAGCAGACCCTCAAGCTGAGATGTAAGGAGTGCGGCTACATCATACATCGTAAGGGAATAAGGATGAAGCGGATAGAGGTGGCCTAATGAGCTGGGAAGACCTCATCCCAAGGCCTACATCGAAGTTTCTAAGGGTGAGATGCAGAAACTGTCAAAGTGAGAAGATCATCTTCAGCCACGCCTCAAGAGTCATCAGATGCGACAACTGCGGCGAGATACTCGCAGAGCCGACGGGTGGAAAGGCGAAGATATACGGAGAGATCATAAAGGAGCTGGGGTGAAAACCCTTGATAGGCAGACCCGAATGGCCTGAGGTGGGGGAGCTCGTCGTCGCAACCGTCAGGCGCATCGAGAGCTATGGAGCCTACGTCACCCTCGACGAATACGACGATAAGGAGGGGCTGCTCCACATCTCGGAGATCAGCCCATCATGGGTGAGGAACATCAGGGACTTCGTCAGGGAGGGGCAGAAGGTCGTATTACAGGTTCTGAGGGTCGACAATGCGAGGGGTGAGATCGACCTATCGCTGAGGAGGGTCTCCAGGGATGAGCGGAGACGTAAGATGAAGAGCTGGAAGCAGGAGCGGAGAGCCGAGACAATACTGATGATGGCGGCGGAGAAGCTGGGCATCGACGAGGAGGAGGCCTACAGGGAGGGCTTGAAGATCCTAGAGCACTACGGCAACCTATATACGGGCTTGGAGGCGGCGGTTAGAAAGGGCGTTGAGGCCCTACTCAAAGCGGGAGTCTCAAAGCGTATGGCTGAGACGCTCACCGAGATAAGCAGGGAGAAGGTAACGCTGAAGGGGGTCACCATACACGGATTCTTCAAGGCGGTCTCCACAGAGCCCAACGGCGTCGAGATCATCAGGGAGGCCCTACTGAAGGGTAAGAGGGCGGCTGAGGAGGAGGGCGTGGAGGTCTCCATCTACGCCGTTGGGGCGCCTAGATACAGGGTGGAGGTGAGGGCTGAGGACTATAAGAAGGCGGAGGCCGCCCTCAAGGTTATGATCCAGGCGGCGGAGGCAGCGTGGCATGGAGGAGGGGAACTCTCCTTCGAGAGGGAGTAGCCTTGGTCTGGCTGTTGAGATACTGTGACCGCTGCGACCGATATACTTTGAGGGGGAGGTGCCCCCTCTGCGGCGGCGAGGTTCGAATCCCCCATCCAGCTAAGTTCTCCCTCGACGACCGCTATCAACGTTATAGATTATTGATGAGGAGGATGGCCTCAGGCGGGGAGGTTGACATTGGGGGGCTTTAGGGAGAGCCTTAGGGAGCATCAGGAGATACTTCTCTTACTACTATTGATGCCAGCTATGGGGATGGGAATCTCCATCCCCCTAATCCTCCTTAGAGCTAGGAGGGCGCTCATAGCCATCCCCATCATCGCCCTCCTCCTGACCCAATACCTCCTCCTAGTCTATTATATCTGGAAGAGGATTCAACGCTACATCTCCACCTGAGAAACCTTTTTCGCTCCCTCCCCACTATTAGGGGAGATGCCCAAGACCATAACTATAGAGCTGGAGGAGGATCTCTACAACTATCTGGAGTTTCTGGAGAGGGTTCGCTTCGTCAGGAGTAAGGAGGAGGCCATCGTAAAGGCCCTCCACTTCTTCAAGAGACTCTCCATGCACGACTGGCTCCCCAAAATCTATCGTATTGGGAACAGCCGTATCATCCTTTTCGATAGGGGAATGCTCCTAGACATCTTCGAACACCTCACCGAGTCTGAGATATATAATATAGGGAGATTGACGGCCTTGAAGAGGAAGGTTTTGAAGCCTGAGTTCAGGGACATAGACCTGACTAAGCCCGACAACTGGATGATAGTCCTGAGGGAGCTGGAGAACTTCGGCTGGGGCGTCTTCAGCAAGGTTGAGAAGGAGATCAAGGTGGAGTACTGCGCCGTCCCCATACCCTATCTGAGGGGCTACCTAGAGACCATGTTCCAGGTGGAGCTGAGGGAGCATAGAACCGATATAGAGGGGTTGGTCATCTTCATCGCCAAGGGCAGGAAGCAGGATGTGTGGCTTTAGATCCCCGTCCATGGGCATCGCTTATAGGGGCCGATGACGATGGTGACGACGGTCCCGACGATTCCCTCCAGGGCCAGCTCCGTCTCCAGGAAGGCATTGAGATCCTCCATCTTCTCGAAGATCACCTCAAACATCAGGTCCACGTCGCCGCTGGTCCTGTAGAGGACGTGGACATCGGGGTGATTCTTCATATGCTCCACTATCGCCGGGAGGCTGGCGGGCTGAACCTTTAGGCCGATGAAGGCCTTGATGGCTCTGCCCAGCTTGTGGTAGTCTAGCATCACCGTGAAGCCCTTAATCACACCATTCTCGATGAGTCTGTCGATGCGATTCTTCACCGTCGCCTCGCTCACACCCACCTCCTTGGCTATCGACCTGTAGGTCCTCCTGGCATTCTCGGTTAGACATTTGATTATCTTCAGATCGATGAGGTCTATCGACATATCAGTTAAGAGGGGGAGGGGGTGGAGATATATCTTTCCTTAATCTATCTTAAAGATTTCATAAGTTTATATGTGATTTCTTTAAAAAGATTGAAGAAATCTTCAGGAGCTGCTCTATTATACCTAATTGATTAAAGATCTAATGTTAAAGAGGCTTCAAGTTATATTATTTATGAAATAGATGAGGGAGATTCATAGGGATTCTTAGATTTTTCTTAAATTTGAGTTTGGATTTCTTTAATCTCGATAGCTGATGATTTAGGTTTTAGTATGGGATTTCATAAATAAGGCTTAGGGAGGATTCCTATGGGTGGTGTGATGGAGAGTGTGGTGGATGCCATTCCAATCTCCCTGAGGGGGGAGCTGTCTAAGAGGTTGATCGACATCGTCCTGGGAGCTGAGAGGAGGGATTCCATCCCGACGGAGCTGGCCAAGAAGATCATATATCTATGGCGTCAGGATCAGCTGGCCTCCAGGGCTGGTATTCAGGCCCTCTTGGAGGCGGCGTTGATGGTGGATGCCGAGGCCACTTTCCAGGTCTGTGAGAGCCTCGGGCTGAAGGAGGTGGCTGTGGCCCTTAGGAATCTTTAAGACTGCTCTCCTCCCTTTTTCCAAGGGAGATTGAGGGGAGAGATGGATGATAGTGAGCTATACCCTCGTTAGGGTGAGGCCTCGGAAGGATAGGGAGGTTTATAGAGCCATTAAAACCCTCCCAGAGGTGAAGGAGGTGACTCTCACCTACGGCGAATATGATCTCCTGGTGAAGGTTGAGTCTAACTCCCTGGAGGAACTCGACGACTTTGTCTTCAATAAGCTCAGGAGGATCGAGGGTGTAGAGGCAACATCGACGCTCATAGAGGTGAAGCCTCCGGGGCTTGAGGAGGAGGACTAATTGGAGAGGGAGATGTTCCCCACCGTCGTCGCCGACATTATGAGCAGCCCCGTCATCAAAATCGATGGAGAGGCGAATGTGAGGGATGCAGCCCTCCTGATGATGGATAAGGGAATTGGATGCATCATCGTTATGGGGAGGGGAAGACCCATAGGGATTGTGACGGAGAGGGATATACTAGAGAGGGTTGTGGCGCCATGCCGAGACCCCTGCGAGGTTAAGGTGAAGGAGATCATGTCCACCCCCCTCATCACCATCTCCAAAGATGAGAGCATCCTGGAGGCGATGAGGAGGATGAGGAAGCATGGCATAGGAAGGCTTGTGGTTATGGAGGATGAGCGTCTAGAGGGCATAGTCACCGATGGAGATATCCTGAGAGCGGTCTCCCTCTCAGCCCTCAGCTCCTTCAAAACCCTCCTCCACATCGGCTAGAAAGTTTTTAATCATATTTCTAGGAATATAGTTGAGTCGCTTTGATGAAGAAAGTCACCATCATCACGCCGCCGGAGTACGAGGGCATCATACTAGACGCCCTCGGAAGGGCGAGGGTCGTCCAGCTGAAGGAGGTCACGGGCCCAGAGTTTACTGGATTGGTGGAGAGGGAGATAGACTTCAAACCCCTCTACGAGAGGGTTCGTCAGAGCCTTCGAAGTGTTTTGGAGTATTTAAAGGGGTTGGAGCTCACGCCGCAGCTGCCCGAGAGGGAGGAGCTCCAGCGGTTGATGGACGACCCCGAGGGGATGGTGGGGGAGGTCCTTGAGGACGTTGAGAGCCTCATCTCCAGGCTTCAACAGCTGGAGCTCCGTAGGGATGAGGAGATTAAGAGGCTGATGGAGGAGCTTCAGGCCAGGGTCGAGAAGGAGAAGGCCGCCTACCAGGAGGCGGTGGAGAAGCTGAGGGAAGAGATCGAGAGGCTGGAGGAGGAGAGAGGTCGGGTTGGGGAGGAGCTGGAGGAGCGATATAGGGAGCTGAAGGCGAGGCTTGAATCCGTCAGGGCCCTAGAGCCCGAAGAGTTCAAGCGCTGCTTCTCCGTCGGCCTCGCCAAGAAGGAGGTCATCGGGGAGTTGGAGGTCTACTTGAAGAGATATCCAGACCTCTTCTATAAGACGGTGGATGTGAACCCTGAGGAGGTCTTCATCTTCATCTTCGGCTCAGAGGAGCATCGCCGATGGGTTGAGGCCCTCTTCCTCGTCTTCGACGTGAAGGACGTCTTCGACATTCTCAATCCAGGCGATGTCCTGCTGGTTCTAGACCCTGAGAAGAGGGAGGAGGCTATAAGGAGATATCAGGAGCGACTTGAGGCCTTAAAGGCTGAGAGGGAGAAGATAGATGAGAAGATTAAGGAGTATGATGAGAGACTCGGGGAGCTTGAGGAGAAGCTTAGGAGGTTTGAAGAGAATCATAGTAAGAACATCGAAGATCTCAAGGAGAAGTATGATAGACTTAGGAGGGAGGTGGAGGAGCGATACGAGGAGGAGATTAAGGAGATCAGGGGTGGAGAGGCCATCTCCCGCCTCATATCCCTCAACTATATGCTTAGACTATTATCCGATGAGAGAATACCAACCATCAGATCGAGGGTAGTCGCCATCATCCAGGGATGGGTGCCGGATAAGAGGATCCCGAGGCTCCAGAGGATCATCGGCGAGGTGGAGAAGAAGATCGATGAGAGGATCTACATGGAGTTGGAGGATCCAGAGCCCCATGAGCAGGTTCCAACGCCTCCACCGGAGCTTAAGCCCAAGGTGCTCCAGCCAGCCTGGACCCTGACGGCGCTTAGGGGGTGGCCCTCCCTCCATGAGATCAACCCCGCCTATATCACGATCCTCGTCTTCAGCTTCCAGTTTGGCTTGATGTTCGGAGATGTTGGGCAGGGCGCCGTATACCTCATCCTAGGCCTCCTCCTCTCCAAGAGGTATAGGAGGGGTATGATGTCTAAACTCGGGGCCCTCTTCATACCCATGGGAGTCTCAGCCATCATCTTCGGCTTCCTCTACGGCGAGGTGTTCCTCATAGAGGGGTTGATCCATCCAATCCTCTTCAGCCCCCTACACGACATAGGGAAGCTCATGAAGACCGTGTTGGGCATAGCGGTGGCTGAGATGTGCTTCGGATTGATCCTCGGAGCCATCAACCACATCAGAGAGGGGGAGCCCCTCGGCGCCCTGGGAGAGCATGGCCTTGGAGCCCTTCTCTTCGTCTTAGGCCTATATCTGGGAGCCCTCCACTACCTGAAGGTGGGGGACATCTTCCGACTCTTCGGCCACTACTCCTTCTTCATGATGATCACGGGACTCATCCTATCAACCCTAGAACCCATACTAATCGCGCTGAGACATAGACACCTCGGGATGGAGGCGATGGGAGAGGGCATCGGAGCACTCCTAATGACCTTCGTCGAGAGCCTGGCCAACCTATTCTCCTTCCTCAGGATCGCAGCCTTCGCCTTAGCCCACGCCAGCCTCGCCATCGCCGCCCACTCTCTCGGACACTTCATGGGTCCAGGGGGCCTTGTCCTCACCAACATCATCGCCATGACCTTCGAATTCGTCTCAAGCTCGGTCCAATCACTGAGGCTGCTCTACTATGAATTCATGGGCAAGTTCTTCCAGGGAGGGGGAATTAGATTTAGACCCTTCAGATTAAATATCATTGATGACTGAGAGTAAAACCAGTAAAATATATATGAAGGAACAGGGAGCTAAAAGGAGATACCGATAGCTCTCCACGAGCTATCAATAAGGAAAGGGAGGGGTCTGAGATCGAAACCCTTTCAGCCGCGATAACCATCGCTGCTAGCATCATAGCGGCAGCATGGTGCCTCACACATGGCTCCACATTAAACGCCTCAGCCGCTGTGGAGAGGGGGGAGACCTCCCCCTGGGGCGTCTCCCTCAACCTCCTCGGGGGATGGATACTCGTCTATGGATTCATCACAGCGCTCACGCTGATCCTTGAGACGACCAGAGCGCCCACCATCTTTGCAAGCCTCCTATTGATAGTGGGACTTGGATTATCCACCTCCATGGCTAGAAGCCGAGGGGACGAGAAGAGCCTGAAGGCGATGTTGAAGTGGACTAGCTCGTGGGGAGCCATCATAGGGGTAATATTAATTATAAGCTTGATAATGACTCTAGGAGGTGGTGGAGTGGTGATACCTGAATCGGCATGGCCCCTCTTGATGGGTGCGTTGACGATGATAGGAGCAGCCTACGCAGCGGCCATCTCCATCATAGCAGCCGTCAAAGCTGGCTCTGAGATGCTGAGGGAGAAGCCGGAGCTGTCCATCTGGTCTCTGCTCTTCGTGGCTCTAGGCGAGGGGCTTGCGATATATGGATTGATCGTGGCGATACTACTTCTCACGGCCTAGAGGCCCCTAATATTTCTATGATGATCCGATGGGGAGAGGTGGAATTATAGAGTGTTATAGAGAGTGGGTGAGATAGCGAGTTACATCTTCCATCGGTATCCCCTGGATCAGCCCCCATCCTATGCTGACTAGATCATCCTTCTCCAACTCGTTGAGCATAATATAGCTGAGGGCGACGCTCATCCCATAGTCATCCACTCTCCGCCCATCCATCGCCAGGGTTCTGATATATCTCCTCAGTCTGGCTCTGATCATCGCCATATCATCCTCTAAGAGAGGCTCCAGTATCCAGTCATAGGGATGATCAAGACCCCTTATCAGGGGTTGGAGAGCCTCCGCCTCTATGACCCTCTTAATCAACCCATGTTCAATAAGGTAGGTTGAGGTGAAGATCTCCCCAATCCTCCTCAACACCTCTCCCCGCTTCTCCACAGCCCTGAGCTTTATGGCGGCCAATAGATTCTCAACATCCACCTCAACGCCGATAAGCCTCCTAGCAAGAGACCTGGCAACACGGGGGAGAACCTCAGCCTCCCTGGAGACCTCGCTGAAGTAGAGGTGGCTGAGGCGGAGCTCCAGAGGCCAGAGGGCGTCGAAGAGTCTCAGGAGATCCAACACCTCTTCAAGGGCCTCATAGGGGGTGCCCCTCAACCTGGAGACCACCTCCACCACATCTCCAGCCTCAGCCAACTCTCCATAGTCCGCTACTCCATAGGGCTGCATGGGTATGAGGGAAGCCATTATGGAGCTGGGGGGGAGACCTGTGAATCTCCCTCGAAGGATCCTCTTGAGGTTAATCACCTCAAGCCTCATCAAGGTGAAGACCTCTAGGAAAGCCCCCATCCTCCCAGGCGCCGCCCTGAGAACCTCCTCCACCCTCCCCAGGAGCTTGTAGTTGAGGGCCCTCTCCAGGGAGATGGAGGGGTCAACCCCCTCCTCCAGGGCTATCTCACCATAGGGAGTATGAGATAGAAGCCTTAGAAACCCCTCAATGTCGCCGGCCTCTGCAAGCCTCCTCATATCACTCGGCGTGAGAAGCCTACCCAGTAGGGAGTGGCATCTCACAACGAGGTAGGGTAGGCCTGGGCTCACTCTCTTCGACGTGCCAGGGCACCTCCGATGAGCTTTATCCTCACTAGGTCGTCGAGGCTCTCCTCATCGAGCTTCTCCTCTATGAACTTGATGATCCTCTTATGCTGCGGGATCACTATGTTCTCCAGGGCGTTCACCTTCCTGTTGGTCTTCCCCAGCTCGTCGGCGATGCGCTCGATCCTCGCCTCGAACTCCGCCAGCCTTATCACATCGTCGATGACCTCCATCATCTTCTCGGCCACCCTTCTGAGGGTGACATCCAGCTCTCCCTCTATGCTGGGTTTCTCACATCTCCTCACATAGGGGTATAACACCCCCATGACGCTCCTTGGGATGATATCCACCTTCAATCCCCGTCTAACGGATCTCGCCTGGCTTTTAACCTCCGTCGGCCCAAGGGCGATGTAGGCCGCCGTCAAAGCCCTATAGGCCTCCCTGAGCTCCGCCAGCAGCAGCCTCCTCCTCCCCTTCAATACCTCTATGGAGGCGCTCAGCTCCTTGGCGAGGTGATCCCTCTTCAGCTTGAGGAACTCACAGCCCCTCTCTATGAACCTTATCCGCCTCTTCAACTCCATGAGGAAGCCCTTCGTCGGCCTCACACCGCTGAGGCTCAAAGCCTACTCCACCCTCTTACCCCTATACTTCGGATGGAACTCCTTGATGTAGGCCTCCCTCACCCTGATGAGATCCTCCTCAGGCAGCATCGCCAGGAGATCCCAGGCGATGTCCAAGGTCTCCTCTATGCTCCTATTCTCATAGTATCCCTGATTGACGAAGCGGCGCTCGAACTCGTCGGCGAAATCTAGGTAGCGCCTCTCTCTCTCGCTGAGGCCGACGACGCCGACGATGCGGACCAGCCCCCTCGCCCTGATACCCTCGGCGTAGGCCATGTAGAGCTGGTTTGAGACATCTGCATGATCCTTCCTGGTCTTCCCCTCCCCTATACCGTCCTTCATCAGCCTCGAAAGGCTGGGCAGGACATTCATGGGGGGATAGATACCCCTGAGGTAGAGATCCCTCTGGAGGATGAGCTGCCCCTCGGTGATGTATCCGGTGAGGTCTGGAACGGGGTGGGTGATGTCTCCACCTGGCATCGTCAATATAGGCATCAACGTTATTGAACCCTTCTTCCCCTTGATCCTCCCAGCCCTCTCATAGATGGTTGCCAAGTCGCTGTATAGGTAGCCTGGATAACCCTTCCTAGTTGGAATCTCCTCCCTGGCGATGCTTATACTCCTAAGGGCCTCAGCATAGTTGGTCATGTCGGTGAGGATGACGAGGATATGCATATCGAGGTCGAAGGCGAGATACTCAGCTATGGTCTGAGCGATCCTCGGCGTAACCAGCCTCTCAATCGGCGGGTCATCGGCCAAGTTGAGGATCATCACCGACTTGCTGAGGGCCCCCGTCTTCTCGAATTCCTCCCTGAAGAACTCAGCCTCCTCATGCTTTATCCCCATGGCGGCGAAGACGATGGCGAACTCCTCCTCACGCCCAGGGATGGTGGCCTGCCTCGCTATCTGAGCCGCCAATCGGTTGTGGGGAAGCCCCGACTCGGAGAAGATGGGGAGTTTCTGCCCCCTAACAAGGCTGTTCATGCCGTCGATGGCCGAGATACCCGTCTGGATAAACTCGCTTGGGACATCCCTCGCAGCTGGATTGATGACTCCGCCGTGGATATCCCGCTCATCGGTGCTTAGGGGCCTGGGCATCCCATCCAGGGGCTCGAAGCTCCCGCTGAAGATCCTGCCGATCAGCTCGTCGGAGACAGGTATCTTCAAGGTCTCCCCCGTGAACCTTACGCTCACGTCGAGGTCCAGGCCGCTGGTGTCGCCGAAGACCTGGACGATGGCCCAATCCTTCGATACGTCTAGGACGGAGCCGATGGCCTCATAGCCGGTGGGCATCGTCACCCTCACCACCTCGTCGTAGGCGACGCCCTTCACCCCCTCGACGAAGAGAATAGGACCCCTGATCTCCGTCGTCGTCCTATAGATGAGGCCTGCCTCCTCCACCGTCATTAAGACACCTCCTCATACTCCCTCTCCAGCTCGTCGACCTGCCTCTCCATCTCCCTCAGAGCCTCCTCTATGGGCTTTAGGCCCCTTCTCTCCTTCAGCCTCATAAGCTCCGGGATTATGGGGAGCTCCCTGATCCTCTCTATGGGTATTCCCTTCCTCACCAGGGGCTCCACCCGGTCATAGAACTCCATGAGGGCCCTCAGCATCTTAGCCTGCTTCTCAGCCTCGCAGTAGGTGTCCACCTCGTGGAAGGCGTTCTGAACCAGGAAGCCCTCCCTTATCATCTCGGCTATCAGGAGCACCAGCCTCTGCTCATCTGGCAGCGCCTTCTCACCGATGATCCTCGCCGTCTCCTCTATCTCAGAGGCCTCCTCCAGGAGGCCTAGGGCCCTCTCCCTCAGCCTCTCCCAATCCCGCTCATACTGAGACCACCACCTAGAGGCCACATCGAGGTAGCGGGTGAAGCTCCTCAGCCAGTTTATGGCTGGGAAGTGTCTCCTGAAGGCCAGCTCGGTGTCTAGGGCCCAGAAGGCGCCGACGAACCTCAGCGTATGCGTCGTCACGGGCTCGCTGAAGTCTCCGCCGGGCGGCGAGACGGCGCCTAGGATGGTGACGCTTCCAATTCGCTTCTCGGAGCCCAGGGTGAGGACCCTCCCGGCCCTCTCATAGATCTCGGCGATCCTGTCAGCGAGATATGCGGGGAAGCCCCTCTCAGCAGGTATCTCCTCTAGGCGTCCGGAGAGGTCTCGGAGGGCCTCAGCCCACCTGGAGGTGGAATCGGCCATGACGGCTACGTCGTAGCCCTGGTCTCGATAATACTCCGCCAGGGTCACGCCTAGGTAGATGCTGGCCTCCCTCGCCGAGACGGGCATGTTGCTGACATTCGCTATGATGACGGTTCTCTCTATGAGCCTCCGCCCGGTGCGGGGGTCGGTCAGCTCTGGGAAGTGGGTGACGACATCAGCCATCTCATTTCCACGTTCGCCGCAGCCGATGAGGACTATGACATCTGCATCGGCCCACTTGCTGATCTGCTGGAGCATGACCGTCTTACCGGTGCCGAAGCCCCCGGGTATACAGGCGGCTCCCCCCTTGGCGACTGGGAAGAAGGTGTCGATGACCCTCTGACCCGTGATGAGTGGCTTCTCTAGGGGCAGCCTCTCCTTGTAGGGCCTCGGCCTCCTCACCGGCCAGGTCTGCATCATCCTCAATTCCCGCCGCTCCCCCCAGGGCGTCTTGAGGGTGGCCACGGCCTCCTCCACGGTGAAGTCTCCCCTCTCCACCGACTCGATGACACCCCTCACACCAGGCGGGACGAGGATCCTATGCTGGAAGTAGGGGGTCTCCTGGACGACGCCTATTATGTCGCCCTCCACCACCCTATCCCCCGGCTTGACCCTGGGCTCGAAGCTCCACCTCCTCTCCTTGTCTAGGGGAGGGATGTGGATGCCTCGGGTGACGAAGGGGCCGGCTATCTCCCAGAGCTTCACCTCCGACCTCTCCACGCCGTCCACGATGGTCCCAATGAGGCCGGGGCCCAGCTCCGCCACCAGGGGCTTACCGGTGTCCAGCACCGGCTCCCCCGGTCTCAGGCCGCTGGTGGTCTCATAGCACTGTATGTAGGCCGTCTTCTCGCTGAGTCTGACGATCTCCCCCATTAGTCGGAGGTCGCCTACCTCCACCAGGTCGCCTATCTTGGGCTCCTTCTCAAATCTCGCTACCACGAGGGAGCCATTAATCCTCTCTATGGTTCCAACCAGGGACATTATATCACCCCCAAAACCTCAGCCACCCTCCCCTCCAGCCTCCTCCTCACCCTGGCGAGACGGCCCTCCAGGGTGTTGTAATAGATCTTGGAGCCGTCGACGCTTCTGAGGATGACGCCCCCCATCGCCTCTATGGGTTTTCCATCCAGCTTGAGGTTTACCTCCTCCACCCTCCTCTCAGCCTCCCTCCGAACCTCCTTTAACATCCTCCTGATCCTCTCCAAGTCCCTCTCGTTGGCCTGGATGATGATGTCTCCACCCCCTATTGCCTCCACCCCCTCCAAGATGAGGTGGCTGAGGACTGCATCGTAGTCCACGCTCTCATCTCTCCCCTCGGCGATCTCCCTCATCCTCCGCTCCACCTCCTGGAAGACGGTGGAGACAGCCTTCTCCCTCGCCTCCATTAGGAGTCTCCTCCCCTCCAGCTCACCGGCCCCGACGATCCTATCCCTAAGGGCCTTGAGATCCGAGGAGAGGAGGTTGAGGATCTCCCTCTCAGCCTCCTCCCCGATCCTCCTCGCCTCCTCCTCAGCCTCCCTGAGGATCCTCTCGGCCTCCTCCTCAGCCTCCTTTAGTATGGCCTCCCTCCTCTCCACCACCCTCTCTATCAGCCTCGCCTCCAGCTCCAGGGTCTCCTCAGCCAAGGGGCAGCACCTCCTTCAAGACGAGGGAGACGGCCTCCTCGAAGTTCTCCTTCGCCCTCCTCTCCACCTCCCTCACCCTCCGCCTATACTCCCTCATCCTCCTCTCGGCCTCCTTCTTGGCTGCCTCCTCCTCCCTCCTAAGGATGTCGTCTACGCCTACGCCTCTCTTAGCCCTCTCAAGTCTCTCCTCCGCCTCCCTCCTCGCCTCCTCCAGGAGGGTCTCAGCCCTCCCCCTCGCCTCCTCGATGCGCCTCCTCGCCTCCTCCTCAGCCTCCTCCAGAAGCCTTTGGAGACGTCCACCTATCGAGATGACCCTCTCCATCCTCTCACAGCTCCAACTTGGTTCCCACAGCGAGGGAGACAGCCCTCTTCAGCTCCTCCATCCTCATCCCCGTCTCCAGGGTGAGGTCGGGTATCAGGGCGAAGATGGGGGAGATATCCCCCCTCCTCATCACCGCCTCCCTCACGGGAAGCGTCTCCTCAGCGAATCTCTCTGGGAGTACGATGAGCCTGTAATCCCCCTCCTCAACCAATCTCCTGAGAATCCTAGCCGCCTCCTCGCCGCTCTCGGCCTCGAATCCCTCAGCCCCCACCAGCTCGAAGCAGGTTACGAAGGGTGGGGGGCCGACGACGGCTACCGTCATTTCCTATTTGCTCACCCCATCTTCACTAAAAAAACTTATGTCAGCCCCAGCGGCGCTATTTGGGCAGGGAGGAGAGGAAGTAGGGTAGGAGATAGTCGGTGACGAGTCTCGGATAGATGCCTATCAACAGGGCGGCGACGGCGAAGACGATGAGGGGGATCAGCATCAGGGGTGGGGCCTCCTCCACCTCTTTAAGCCTCTCGGGGAGGGGGCCGAAGAAGATGCGCCTCATGGTCCAGAGGGCGTAGCCGACGGTGAGCACAGTCATGATGATGGCGACGACGGCGACGATCACCCTCTCAGCCGACCCCTCCAGGGCGCCGGAGAAGACGCCGCTGAAGATCATGAACTTAGACATGAAGCCCATCGTCGGCGGGACGCCGGCTATGGCGAAGAAGCCGAGGAGGGTGAGGGTGGCGGTGAGGGGCATCCTGTCGGCGAGGCCTCCCAGCTCCTTGATGCTCCTGGTTCCAACCCTGGAGATGAGTATGCCGGCGACGCAGAAGAGGATGCACTTTCCGAAGCCGTGGCTGACATAGTGGAAGACGACGCCTGATAACCCATAGGCGGCGGCGCTAGCTAGACCGAGGAAGAGGTATCCCATCTGGCTGATGCTGCTGTAGGCGAGGAACCTCTTGATGTCATCCTGAGCCAGGGCCATGAGGCCGCCGTAGACCATCGTCACCAGGGCCCAGAGGGAGAAGAGGGTGGCGAAGCCCCTGAAGACGGGATACATCGGGACGGCGACTAGCCTTATGGCGGCGTAGGCCCCTATGCCGATCATAGCGGGGCTCAGCAGCGCCGAGATGGGTGTCGGAGCCTCGGCGTGGGCGTAGGGGAGCCAGATGTGAAGACCGAAGACCGCCATCTTGGTGAAGAACCCTATGAGGATGGCGATGGCTATCCAGGGGGCGAGGGGGCTGCCGACGACGCCGCTGAGGGCGCTGATCTCGAAGCTGCCGGTGATCCAGTAGCTGGTGAGGATCCCAGCTAGGAGGATGACGGCTCCGACGTGGGTCCAGAGGAAGTACATCATCCCTATGCGTTCTCGTTCTCCGTAGCCGTAGTTGTTGATGAGAGCCCAGCTGGGGACGAGCATCAGCTCGTAGAAGAGGTAGAACTCGATGAGGTTGGTGGCCAAGACGGTTCCCATCATGCCGACGGCGTAGAGGAGGTAGAGCGCATAGTAGGTACCGTAGGCCTGGGGCCCTATATGCTCGCCGGTCTCATGCTCCCACTCATGGAACCTATGCTCCATGTAGGGGATGCTGTAGAGGCTGACGAAGAGGCAGAGGACGTTGATGGTGAGGAGCATCCAGACGCTGAGGCCGTCGGCGAGGAGGCCGAAGGTCAAGCCTGCTTCGGGGGCCCACCTATAGAGCTCCAGATGGGGTTGACCCTCCCAGACCTCGGCGGCGACGGAGAGGGCGAGGAGGAGGGTGTAGGCTAGGGGGATGAAGGCGATCCACCCAGTATTCCTCTCCAGCCTCCTACCCATCAGATAGGCTATGGGGGAGAAGATGAGGGGAATGATCAATATCTGGGTTAGGGGATACATCTCATCCACCTCCAAACCAGTAGATCAAGAGGAGCATCAGGGCGAGGAGGGTGAGGCCGATGTATAGGATGTTGAAGCTGAGGATGCCCGTCTGAACCCTCTTCAGCCGGTGGTAGAGGGAGGTCGCAGCGCTTGGAACCCCCTCATTCAACCCCTTATCGACTACCTCCCGCTCAAAGCCGGCGTAGATATAGGCGGAGAGGAGGGGGAAGAAGCCGGCCACTGCGCCGCTCAACCTATCGAAGAAGAGCTGCTCCAATCCCCTGAAGAGCCAATCCTTGAAGGAGAGAAGGCCGTCGACGAAGACGGCGTAGTAGAGGGGATTCATATACCACCTGTTCCAGAGGAATGTGTGAATCCCCTTGAGGAGGCTCGACCTAGAGACCAGCTCCCAGGGGTCGGCCCTGCGGGATAGATAGAAGAGCCATCCAGGCAGCCCTCCCAGGAGGAGCATGGCGGCGGAGACTGAGACAGCCGTCAGCTTTATGGAGAGCTCCACGTGGACCGTGGGGGCGTGGACATGGAGTCCATGGAGCATGTGATGCATCTGCTCCTCCAGGAAGAGCTCCGGCGATAGGTGGGGGTTCACCAGGCCTATGAGGCCTAGGAGGCCGACGCCGACGACGAGGGCGACGAGGATGGCGTAGGGGACCCACATCACGGGGGGAGCCTCATGGATGTGGTGGCCATGATGCTCCAACTCCTCCAGATGATGGCTCTCATGGCCGTAGAAGGTGAGGCTGAGGCATCGGAGGCTGTAGAGGAACGTGAGGGCAGCGCTGAGGGCGGCGAGGATGAAGAGGGCCAAGGCCAGGGGCGTCTCGGCTGCGAGGCAGCTTAGAAAGACGGCGTCCTTGCTCCAGAAACCGCTGAGGGGCGGGATGCCGGAGAGTGATAGGAAGGCGATGAGCATCAATCCATGGGTTATGGGCATATACTTCTTCAGGCCTCCCATGTCGAAGATATAGATGGACTCGACGGCGTGGATGACGGAGCCTGCGCAGAGGAAGAGGGCTGCCTTGAAGAGGGCGTGGCTTATGAGGTGGAAGAGGCCTCCGGTTAAGCCTAGGAGGTAGGCCTCCTCGCTGAGGCCTGAGACCCCGAGGGCGAGCATCATGTAGCCTATCTGGCTGACGGTGCTGTAAGCCAGTATCTTCTTCAACTCCACGGAGACCAGGGCCTGGGAGGCGGCGAGGAAGGCGGTGAAGCCCCCGATGAAGGCGATGGCCGTGAAGTAGGTGAGGGCCTCCCCTACGCCGTGATGCCAGTAGCCGAGATAGAAGACCGGCGACATCCTGGCGACGAGGTAGACGCCGGCCTTAACCATCGTCGCCGCATGAATGAGGGCTGAGACCGATGTGGGGCCAGCCATCGCCTCCGGCAGCCACTCATGCAGAGGGAACTGAGCCGATTTGCCGCAGGGGCCGAGGAGGAAGAGGATGGCCGTCAGTGACAACAGGCCAGGGGTGTGGGCGATGGCGTGAAGCCACCTGGGAGCCGTCTCGATGAGCTCCACGAAGTTTAGGGTTCCGGCGTAGTGGAAGATGATGAAGATGGCGGCGAGGAGGAAGACGTCGCCTACGCCGGTGACGACGAAGGCCTTCATCCCGCAGTGCGAGGGGGGATACATCGGCGTCGGCGGAGGACCTCCCAGCCAACGCTTCTTCTCGTCTCTATAGTAGTAGCCTATGAGGGCGTAGCTGCACATGCCGACGCCCTCCCAGCCGATGAGCACCTGGATGAGGTTGTCGGAGAGCACGAGGAGAAGCATGTTTCCGATGAAGAAGAGGAAGAAGAACCAGTAGCGGGTGAGGCAGGGATCACCGTGCATGTAGCCGACGGAGTAGACGACGATGAGGAAGGAGATGAAGGCGACGACGTTTGCCACGATGATGCTCAGCGGATCAACGAGAACCCCCACCTCCAAGGGGTGGCCGCCTTGGAACTCGATCCAGGTGGTGAGCTTTATGTCCCCAGGGTAATGGCCCGCCAGGAGATCTGGGAGCATGGAGGCGGCGAAGACGACGGCTAGGAAGGCGAAGAGGACGGCGGCGTAGTCCCTCACCCTATGGCCTAACCTCTCCAAGAGGGGCATGGACAGGGCCCCGAGGATGGGAAGGAGCCAGCAGAGCCAGGGGCCTGGATACTCAGCTATGACCTCGAGGGGCCCCATCACGCCCTCCCTCCGGTCATATCACCTAACTCCCCCTCAACCGCTTTAAAAGATTGCTCCCTCATCCACCCATCACCGCCTCCATATAGCTCTCCAGCCTTAGAACCAGCGCCCTCGAGGCGGCGGAGGCATACCTTATGGCGGGGGAGGGGTAGACGCCCAGGAGGATGATGAGAAGAGCCATGAAGAGGGTGACCGCCAACATCGGGAGGGGGGGCTCCCCCGCCTCAATCTCCTCCTCCGGCGTTGAGACGAGGGTCTTCAAAACTCTCAGATAGTAGGCCATGCTGAGGGCGCTGTTGAGGACGCCTGCCACGGCCAGCAGGGGCATCCCAGCGCCTATGGCGGAGGAGAAGAGGATGAACTTGCTGATGAAGCCGTTGGTAGAGGGGATGCCGCCGAGGCCGAGGAGGGCGACGAAGAGGGAGAAGACCGTGTAGGGCATCCTCCTCCCCACCCCCACCAGCTTCCTGATATCTCTCGTCCCCGTCTCGTAGACGATGTTGCCGGCGGCGAGGAATGCAAGCCCCTTCATCAGGGAGTGATTCAGGACATGGAGGAGAGTCCCCATGATGCCATAGGCCGTCCCCGTTGATACACCTATCAGCATATAGCCCATCTGGGCGATGCTGCTGTAGGCCAGCATCCTCTTTATGTCATCCTGCAGGAGGGCTAGGATGTTGGCGAAGGTCATTGTTATCAACGCCAGGGCCGCCATCATCACCCCGAAGAGGTCGGGATGGAAGATGAGGTAGAAGATCCTCGTCATGGCGTAGAGGCCGGTCTCGATGACGACGCCGGATAGGAGGGCGCTGATGGGGCTTGGAGCCTCGGGATGGGCGTCGGGCAGCCAGGTGTGGAGGGGGACGATGGCGGCCTTGACGCCGAAGCCGATGAGGAGCGCCGAGAGCAGGAGCAAAAGCCAAGGCGTGGGCGCCGCCCCCCTGAGGCTGGCGGAGAGATATGCGAAGTTGAGGGTTCCAGTAAGGCCGTAGAGGAGAGACATGCTGAGCAGTAGGAAGGCGCTTCCAGTGGCGCTCATGATGAGGTATTTGAAGCCCGCCTCTATGGGGGCCCATCGATGCTTGAGGAAGGCGACGAGGACGTAGCTGGAGATGGCCATCATCTCCCAGAAGACGAAGAGGGTGAAGAAGTCGCCTGCTAAGGCGACACCGGTCATCCCAGCCATCATGAGGAGGACGAGTGTATAGAACTCCGTGAGCCGACTCTCCTCCTCCATATAATGATAGGAGTAGACGACGGATAGGAAGCCTAAAAGGGCGACGCAGCCAGCCATATAGACGCCGAGGGTGTCGATCTCGAAACATCCCGCTAGGGGGGGACTCCCCAGGAGGGAGGAGACGATAACCCGCCCTGGAGAGGCCCTGAGCTCCTGGTAGAGGAGATAGATGGAGATGAGGTTTAGCGTAGAGAAGGCTATGGCCCAGAGCTCCTTAAGCCTTCTGAGACCCGTCTTCTCGGCTAGGAGGCCGATGAGGGGGAGGGTTCCACCTCCGAGGAGGAGAACCGCTAGGGGCAGAGGGAGGAACGAGGCCGATAGGGGGTAGGTCATCACCATCTCAATCGCCTCAACTTTCTCACATCGAGGGTTCCATAATGTTTATAGGCATTGAGGGCCATCGCGAGGCCTACGGCGACGACGCAGCCGTCGAGGACTATGGCCATCATCACTATAGATTGACCGAGGGGATCTGCGAAGCCCGCTCGGCCAAGGGAGAGGGCGACGAAGTTTAGGTTCGCAGCGTTGAAGAGTATCTCCAGGCCGATGAGCATCCTGATCATATCCCTCTTGACCATGAGACATCCTAATCCGATGAGGAGGAGGAGGAAGACTGAGACTAGATAGGGGATTAGGGCATTCACCTCTCCTCACCTCCAGGCTTTAAGAGGGCTATGCAGCAGATGATGGCTGCGAGGATGACGAAGGCCTGGGAGAGGAGGTCGAGCATCCTCCAATCCCAGAGGAATCTACCAACGGCGGATGAAACCTCCTTAAAGGCTCTCAGAGGTATGAGGAGGCGAGGTAGATCCTCAACAGCGTAGGCTAATAGGGGAAATTCATACTCGACCGTGAACCATGCGAGGATTATCAGTGAGAGGAGGAGGAAGATGGAGGAGGCGAGGTAGAGCTTCACGTCGTCCCTCATTCCGCTTCACCTCCCCTCGTTAGGATGACTGTTATGAGGAAGAATACGACGATGGCCCCTGCGAAGATGGCGAGCTGGAAGACGGAGACCATGGGGGCGCCCATCATGTAGTATAGGATGCCCAGAGAGACGTTGGTGCAGAGGAGGAAGAGGACGGCGTAGACGATGTTGGGAACAGAGACGGCTAACAGGGCGGTGAGGACGACGACGGCTAGTAGGATGGAAGCCCAGATCATAGCTCCTCCACCACCTCATACTTCATCTCCTTATCGGTTAGAACCGGCCTTATACGCCGTTTAAGCATCGGCAGAACCTCCTTTATGTCGGGAACCTCAGCCAGCCGCTCTGGGGAGTAGACCAAATCGCTCCGCTTATAGGCTGAGAACTCGACGAAGTCGGTCATCGTCAATGCGCCTCTGGGACATGCGTCTACGCAGAGGCCGCAGAGGCTGCAGGTTCCATAATCGATCTGTGGATACCTCCCCTCCCGCCCCTCGACGGGGACGAGGACTATGGAGGCGCAGGGGCATACCCTGGCGCAGAGTCCGCAATGTATACACTTATCGAGGTCGAGGTGATGGCGGCCCCTGAAGCGCTCTGAGAAGATTAGGCGCTCATCTGGATACTTAACAGTCTGGGAGCTCCTCGCCACGTAGGGGGCGACGACGAGGAAGGGTTTAACCAGCTTCTTGAGGAGGCTCATACCATCAACCCCCACTTCAATATCAGCGTCATGAGTAGGTTGAGGATGGATAGGGGCATCAGATAATTCCATCCCAGCCTCAGAGTCTGATCCAGCCTCAACCTTGGATAGACGGTGCGGATGAGAACTATGATGACGACGATGACTGCCAACTTGAGCAGCATCCAGAATATGTGGTCGTAAAGCGGGACGCCGAAGAGACTTGGGCCGAGGTATCCGCCG
The DNA here is from genome assembly GCA_964525955.1 of uncultured Candidatus Bathyarchaeia archaeon. GTDB lineage: Archaea > Thermoproteota > Bathyarchaeia > TCS64 > B23 > B23. Next base: position 2,498 of record CAZGKJ010000012.1, on the reverse strand, counting down.
AGGTAGAGGACGATGAAGAGCAGAGTCCATCCGAGGAAGCTGACGTATTCAGCCATCATGGTGAAGCCGAAGAGGATTCCGCTGAACTCCGTTCTCCAGCCTATGACGAGCTCCGTCTCAGCCGTAGGCACGTCGAAGGGCGTCCTCTCAGCCTCAAGGATGAGGCCTATGAAGAAGATTAGGAACCCTATGAATTGAGGTATGGCGAACCAGATGGGCCTCTGAGCCTCAACAATGTCAACAAGGTCGAGGCTTCCAGCCAGGAGGGCCGAAGCGGCGGCGCAGATGACGAGGGGTATCTCCCCTGAGACGTATAGATAGGCGGTTCTGAAGCTTCCGATGATTGTATACTTATTGTTGGCAGCCCACCCGGCGAAGATGGGGATCACCGGAGACAGGCCAGCTATGGCTAGGAAGACCGGCAGGCTTAGGCCTCCGGCGTCGAAGAGAACCCAATTGCTGTCGAAGGGTATGAGGGTGATGGCCAGGGCCGGAATCGTCGGCAATAGAACCGGAGCGGCGAGGAATAGGGCCTTCTCAGCGTCATCGGGGACGACGAACTCCTTGAAGAAGAGCTTGAGGAAGTCGGCGATGACCTGAAGCCAGCCTGAACGCTTACCACAGTAGTAGGGGCCGATGCGGAGCATCGCCCTTGCTAGGAACTTCCTCTCAAACCAGACGGCTATCATGGCGAAGAGGAGTATGAAGGCGAGGCCTGGAATCACTATGATCTGGAGAAGGGGCTTGAAGTTGAACCAAATGAAGTCCCATAGCCATTTAAGGAGCTCCGGTATGAGAGTTGGGAGACTCATGATGAAGTTTATGACCTGGGCTGGGGCCTCGTGGAGGAGCCATCTAACCAGGCCGAGGATGTAAAGCCAGATGAGGGTGACGACATCCATCATGCATCACCTATCGCAGTCGAGATACCAGGGGTCTATGGAGTAGAGGATGACGGGGAGATCGGCCACGAGAACCCTACCCAGCTCGGCGAGGCGTTCGAAGACATACATATTCCTCAGCGTCGGCGAGTTTATCTTCACCCTGTAGGGCTTGAGGCCTCCATCGGTGAAGATGTGAACCCCAAGCTCACCCCTCGCCGTCTCAACCCTGCTTAAGGCCTCTACGCCAGGCTTAGACCTGGGAAACAGTGGAACCTTTGTCCTCACCGGGCCGCCAGGTATCTCATCGGCGATCTGCTCCATGATGTTGAGGCTCTGCTCGATCTCGTGGAATCTCACCTTCAACCTGGCGAGGCAGTCCCCCTCCTTCTCGGTGATTACCTTGAAGTCGAGGTCTCCATAGGCTGCGTAGGGCTCATCTTTCCTCACATCCATGTCGACCCCTGAACCCCTCAATACTGGGCCTGTGGCCCCAAGCCTTATGGCGTCTTCACGGCTTAGGACTCCGACGCCTCGGTTCCTCATCTCGAAGAGGGGGTTCTCAACCATCGCATCCCAATAATCCTGGAATCTGCGTCTTAGATACCTGACAGCCCTCCTCACCTCATCCCTGAAGCCCTCTGGGAGGTCAGCCCTGACGCCGCCTGGTATGAAGAAGCTGTAGCTCCATCGGGCCCCAGTGAGCTTCTCGAAGAGGTCGAGGAGAACCTCCCTGTCGACGGTTGTCCATAGGAAGACGGCTGGGAAGTATCCAGTGCACTCAACCTGTAGGCCGAAGGCGTAGAGGTGGCTGTTGATCCGGCCCATCTCACATATCAGCGACCTAATCCACTTAGCCCTCTCAGGCACCTCTATGCCGAGGGCCTCCTCAACGGCCTGGACGTAGCCGAGGGCTATGTTAGCCGTGTCGGCCATCACCATCCGCTCTATGGGGACTATGCCCTGGATGAAGGTTCGATTCTCCAATATCTTCTCGATACCCCTATGCGTGAACCCTATATCGGCTATGATGCGCCTAACAACCTCCCCGTCGACGTCGATGAGAATGCGGGTCTGACCACTCATGGGGTGCTGGGGCCCCCAGCTTATACGCATGACCTCAGGCTTGATCTCCGGCTCACTCAAGGCCTTATCCCCTCCCCCCTGAAATCCTTCCTCAGCGGATAGCCACCCCTCCAATCCGGTGGCAGCAGTAGATGTGTCAGATTGGGGTGGCCTTCGAAGTTGATGCCGAACATCTCCCAGGCTTCCCGTTCATGGAAGTTCATCGCATCCCATATCTCAGTAATCGAGGGCATCCTTGGATCGTCCCGGGGGAGATCAACTCTGAGCATCAACATGAAGCGGGTCTTAGGGTTCATGAGATAGTAGATCATCTGCATCCTCCCCTCCTTGATGTAGTCAACAGCCCCAGCCGAGACGGGCTGCGTGAATCCATATTGATCCCTTAGAATCCTGGCCAGCTCTAGCACCCTCTCCCTCTTAGCGATGACTGAGACTCGTTTCGACCTATGGACTATGGCATCATGTAGGAGCTCCGAATGCTCCCGCTTCAGCTCCTCTACGAGCTCCTCCTCACTCCTTGCCTGCACGGAA
>CAZGKJ010000011.1:0-27082 GCA_964525955.1 uncultured Candidatus Bathyarchaeia archaeon | reverse complement strand
GCGGCCTCCTATACTTCGCCATGATCGCCTCCAAAACCATAGGGGCCTCTGAGACATCTCCGGAATACTCCCCCTCAACGAGCGCCCTCAATATACCCCTCAGCAATCCGATGGCTCCGAGATAGTCGAGGAAGTCTGCATCATAGAGTATCTCAGCCTCAGCCGTCTGCGGTTCAGGCCCCCCATATCGGCTATGAGCCCTTATACAGTGCTCAACGGCCCTTATCTTCGCCTCATCATATCCCAGCTCCCTGAGGAGCTCCACAGCCATATCGGCGCTCACATCATAGTGCCTCAACCTCCCAGACTCGGGGATGGAGACGTCGTGGAGCAGAGCCGCCAGCCTTAAGACTTCCAGGTCTACGTCCCTACCCTCTGCGAGGCGCTCACACCACCTCAAAACCCTCAGGGAATGATCCAGGCCTGAGACCTTCTCATCCTTCAGATGCTCCTCAACATATCTCAGAACCCTCTCATCTACGCCCTCCATCTCATGGAGAATGGGGATTGGGAGATATGAAGCCTCCGAGATTCAGGTCTTTCCAGCGAGGGGTGAGAGCTTTAAGTTTGGGGATGAATCCTTATCCGGTATGGAGTGGCCGACGTTCCTCGACATACTTGAGGCGAGGAGGCGTATAGCCCCCTACCTCCAGAGGACTCCCCTGAGGTATTATCACAGCCTCTCGAAGCTGTTGGGCTGTGAGGTCTATGTGAAGCATGAGGAGACAAATCCAACTGGCGCCTTCAAGGTTAGGGGTGGCATAAACCTCATCTCACAGCTCACACCGGAGGAGCGTGAAAGAGGAGTCATAACTGCCTCAACCGGCAACCATGGACAGTCCATCGCCTACGCCTCAAGGCTATTCGGGGTGAGGGCCATCATCTGCGTCCCAGAGGGGGCGAACCCAGATAAGGTGGAGGCCATCAGAAGCCTCGGAGCCGAGATCATAGAGTGGGGCAGAGACTTCGAGGATGCAAAGCGCAACGCAGAACGCTTAGCGGAGGAGGAGGGCTACAGGTATATTCACAGCGGTAATGAGCCTCTCCTCATCGCAGGCGTCGGAACCATAGGCCTCGAAATCATGGAGGAGCTCCCAGACGTCGACGTCATAATCGTCCCCGTCGGCGGAGGCTCAGGGGCCTCAGGCATAAGCATAGCGGTGAAGACCATAAACCCTGAGGTTGAGGTCATAGGCGTCCAGTCTGAGGGGGCGCCCAGCGTCTACCTAAGCTGGAGGAGGGGGAGCATCATCGAGACCGAGGCCGTCGAAACCTTCGCAGATGGCCTCGCAACCCGTAGAGCCTTCGAGCTTCCGCTGGAGATTATGCGTGAGAAGCTCGACGACTTCATCCTCGTCTCCGACGATGAGATCAGAGAAGCCATCAGGCTGTATGTTGAGAGGGCGCATGTCATCGCCGAGGGGGCTGGAGCAGCACCCCTCGCAGCAGCCGTGAAGATGAGGGAGAGGCTTAAGGATCGTAAGGTGGTGCTCGACCTAACGGGTAAGAACATAACAGCCGAGGAGCTGAGGAGCATCCTATGCAGAGGTGTATAAGTGGTGGCCAATTACAGCGGGTTGGAGGAGATCGTGGAGGAGATAGCTGGAAGACTGAGGGAGGTTGAGGAGGCGAGGGATGAGGCTCAGGAGCTGGCTAGGAGGGCGAGGGTGCTCTCGAAGACTGCTATACTCCTAATCCACAGCGGAGAATTGGAGATGGCTGAGGGGAGGCTGAGGGAGGCGAGGAGATTGATGATGGCCTCCGAGGCGATATCGAGGTCGAAGTGGATAAGGGTTGAGGAGCTCTCCTCAGCCCAGGAGGAGCATGCAGAGGCCGTGATACTCCTAAACCTCATGAGGGGTGAGGACTTCCCAAATCCTGAGGAGCTTGGCGTCGAGCCGGGGAGATATCTACTCGGCCTAGCCGATGTGATAGGTGAACTCAGAAGGGAGGCCGTGGAAGCCCTGAGGATAGGAGACCTATCGAGAGCCGAGGAGATGCTGAGGCTTATGGAGCATATCTATCTGACGCTGGCCTCAGCTGAGGAGGCATCGGTGCTGCTGAGGGGTTTGAGGAGGAAGCTCGACGTAGCCAGAGGCCTCATAGAGGGGACGAGGGGGCAGATAGCGGAGGAGAGGGGGAGGATGAGGCTCCTTGAGGCTCTTAGGAGGCTTGAGGATCAGCGGAAAAGCTCCTCAATCAGCCTTGAGGAGGCCTCATAGGAGAGTCTAGCCCCCTCCAACGCCTCCTCAGCATCCCCCTCGTCGAAGAGCTCGCTTGGAAGCCTCCCCAGCGTCTCCAGGCCATACATCGCAGGAGACCTCTTAGCGGCTAGATCCCTTGAGATCTCCGCGAGTCTTGGGAGCATCGATCTCATCCACCCTGGGAACCTCCCCTCGCTGGCTAGGAGGACGTCGCTGACGTCGTGAACCTTGGGATACTCTATTCCCACAGCCCTAAGGCAGGCCTTGAGGCTTAGCTCGACGCACTCCTGGGAGAACCTCACCACGTCGGGGTGATCCCCACGCTCCATCGCCGCCTCTGCGGCTAGGAGCCTAGACCTAGCCCTCTCCAGGAACTCCCTCGCCATGACGTCGGTTCTCAAAGCTCCACCACCTCGCCAGGCTTCAAATCGGGCTTCAGCTCCCAATACCAGGCTCCACCTGGAAGCCTGATCCTCCTCGCCCCCATCTCCCTCAGCCTCCCCCTCAGCTCCATCATTCGACGCTTCATGAAGTCATCCCTATCTAGGATGATGACGGCCTCCTCCAATAGGTCTAGGTAGAAGGGATGGTTTATGGAGGCCTCCTCAGGCGTCAGCATCAATGCGTCTATGAGGGGGTAGAGCCCCCTCTCCCTCCACAGCCTAAGCCTCACCTCCTCCAATCCTCCTAGGATGCCCCTGAGGAGCCTCACCCTATCGGAATACCTCTCTGGAAGACCCTCCGAGACGATGAGGAGGTCTATGTCGCTGGTCTCGGATGCCTCCCCCCTCGCCAGGGAGCCGAAGAGGATGATGCTGCGCAGCCCCGATCCAAGGGACTCTATGAGCCTTGAGACAACGGCCTCCAGGAGGGGGAGATACTCCCTCTGCCTCACCCCCTCCCTCCAGTCGATCCCAGACCAGCTTAGAGCCAGAGCCGTTGGATGAACAAGCCTGAAGACCCCGCGGGAGACACGCTCGATATAGCCCTTAGCCCTAAGCCTGTGGAGGAGGACGTTTATCCCCTCAGCCCCTAGGATCCCAGCCGCCTCCTCAACGGTGAACTCCCCGAGGCCTATGGATCTAAGCAGACTACCATAGGCCCTCTCCAAAGATGTAACCATACATGAAAAAGTTACGGAATCTGTAATTTAAGCCATCCCCCCTCCATCACCCTTATCATCCACCATGAGAAACTTTACAGGGTTGATCATCGACTGGGAGAGGTTTAAGAGGCTGTTCCCACACCTAGCCGAGGAGATGGAGAGGGGTGTCGCCAGGGTTAGGATAGACGCCTATAGGGTTGACCCCCAAGAGGGGGAGCGCCTAGCGAGGGGTGACCCATGGGCAGGCTATGAACCCGACGTCATAGACTTCCTACGCAGATGCGACACGGAGGAGGAGGCGCTGGAGATCATCGAATACCTCGAAAGCCGAGGTGAGATAACATCCGAACGGGCTGAGGAGCTCCGGAGACAGCTCAAGGAGAGGGGTGTCAGAAGCTTCGGTGAGAAGAAGGAGCCGGGCTACTACTTGAGGAACATCGATCGGTAAAGGGTTTAAGGCCTGAGGGCATACATCTATCGGTATCCTTGCCTCCACTGGTAGGCCTCGTGGGTAAGCCAAACGTTGGGAAGAGCACATTCTTCTCAGCGGCAACCCTGAAGATCGTTGAGATAGCTGAGTATCCCTTCACAACCATCGAGGCCAACAGGGGTGTGGCATACATAAGAACACCATGCGTCTGCAGAGAACTCGGCGTCGAGGACAACCCGGTGAACAGCCTATGCATCGACGGCGTCAGGCTTCTACCCGTCGAGCTGATCGACTGTCCAGGCCTAATAAGGGGCGCCCACAGGGGTAGGGGGCTGGGAAACAAATTCCTCGATGAGGTTAGAAGGGCTGACGCCCTCATAGTCCTCTGCGACGCCGCTGGCATGACCGACGACGAGGGCAGACCGGTTCCCCCTGGGAGCCACGACCCCATAGAGGATGTGAGGATGTTCGAGGAGGAGTTCGATCTATGGCTCCTCGGCATCATTAAGAAGGATTGGGAGAGGCTGACCAGAAGAGCTGAGTCGGCGAGGGAGGAGATAGGGAGACACCTTGAATCCAAGCTCTCGGGGCTGAGGATAACGAGGGAGCACATCTCCCAGGCCATAGAGCATCTCGGCCTCGACCCCTATAAGGCGGGGGGCTGGAGCGATGAGGAGCTCCTAAGCTTCACGAGGGAGCTTAGGCGGATATCGAAGCCCCTCATAGTCGCAGCCAACAAGGCTGACAGAGATGAGGCTGATGAGAACATCGAGAGATTGAGGGATGCAGGATATAGGGTGGTTCCCACATCAGCTGAGGCCGAGCTGGCGCTGAGGAGGGCTGCCCAGGCCGGAGTCATCAAATACACGCCTGGAGACCCAGACTTCGAGTTGCTTCAGCCTGAGAGATTGACGAGGAGACAGCGGCGGGCCCTGGAGATGATCCGTGAACGAGTGCTGGAGCGATGGGGTTCAACGGGGGTTCAGCAGACCCTAAACGACGCCTTCTTCAAACTCCTCGACATGATACCCGTCTACCCAGTTGAGGATGCGGAGCGATACACCGACCATCAGGGCAGGGTGCTCCCAGACTGCTACCTCGTGCCGAGGGGGACGACAGCCAGGGAGTTTGCAGCCATCATCCACAGCGAATTGGCTGAGAGCTTCATCTACGCCATAGATGCCAGAACGAAGAGGAGGCTCGGAGAGGACTATGTTCTGAGGGAGGGAGACGTCATCAAGATAGTTGCGGCGAAGGCCCGTAGAGCTTAGCTGAGGTCCTCATAGGGAACCGTAACCCTGTCGAGTATATAGTATTCAACGAGGTATCGGAGATATCGTGCGACGTATCCATGGTAGCTCCACCTCCTAAGACGGCGGGGGGACGTCCATAGGGTTGTCTCCTTCACATATGCGTATCGACCGGTGAACCTCGATCTCAAAGCGAGGTCGAGGTCTTCACAGGCGTATAGGTCTTCCCTGAAGCCTCCAACCTTCTCGAAGCAGCTCCTCCTGTAGCAGGGGCAGGAGAAGTAGCTTAGCTCGTAGAGACCTGAGAGGTTCGATAATCTCCTCGCAACGTTGTTGAACTCATACATGAGTCTCTCAACTGGTTTTCCGTTGAGGGGTAGAACCCTGCAGAGGGCTGCGGCCACCCTTGGCTCTCTGAGATACGCCTCGAAGACCTCGAGGCAGTGCGGCTCCATCAGGGTGTCGGCGTCGAGGAAGAAGAGTAGGTCTCCCCTCGACATCATTGCTCCGAGGTTCCTTGCATAGGCGACGTCGTGGGGCCTCCTCTTCTCAGCCTCTATAACCCTGAAGCCTTGACTCTCAGCCACCTCGACGGTTCCATCGTCGCTTCCACCGTCGACGATGAGAACCTCATAATCCCCATAGGTCTGCCTCGCTATGGCCTTGAGGCAGGCCTCCAGGTTCTCCTCCTCATTCAGGGTTGGTATGATGATCGAGAAGAGCCGCCCCATGGATAAGCCTCCACTCCATAGAGGCTATCGGCGGCTTATCCAGCCCACACCCTTATCGCCCTTAATGGCTGGATGATGGGGATCCACGAGGATGACCTCAAACCACTTATACATCCCATCCTCCCACACCCAATAGGAGTTGAGGACCTCCAGATTCGGATACTTCCTCGCAGCCCTCTCCTCAGCTATGAGCCTCAGACTCTTAGCGGGCGTGATCTTTGCGACGCCCATACGCTTCTGACGACGACCCATCTTAGGCCTCGGCTTCCTACGGCCACCCCTCCGAACCCTAACCCTGACGACTATGAAGCCCTTCTTCGCCTTATAGCCAAGCCTCCGAGCCCTGTCAAGCCTCGTCGGCTTATCTATACGCACTATAGCTGGTTGACGACGCCACCTGATAGCCCTCTGCCTCATCAACTCTGCGAGGTAGCCCTCCTTAGGCCGACGCCAAAGCCTTTGCAGATACCTATACATCACCAGCCCCCGATTACCGGAGGAATATCTGCTGGAGTTAATAAAGGTTTACGACTAAAGCAGCGAGTAGAGGATGAAGAGGGGTAGGAAGACGTTGGCGACGAGGCTGATAACCGTTATGAGGGTGTTGAGCGATGGCCCAGCGGTGTCCTTGAAGGGGTCTCCAACTGTGTCTCCGATGACCGCAGCCTTATGGGCCTCGGAGCCCTTACCCCCATAGGCCCCCTCCTCGATATACTTCTTCGCATTATCCCATAGGCCTCCGGCGTTCGCCATCAACAATGCGAAGAGGAGGCCTGAGAAGATGGAGCCTGCGAGGTATCCTCCGAGGGCCTCCACGCCGAAGATGAAGCCCACCATGAGGGTTGTCGCTATGGCGACGAGGCTTGCCGGCATCAGCTCCTTTAGGGCTCCCCTCGTCGCTATGTCTACGCATGCAGCGTAGTCGGGCCTCGCATCTGGTCTGCCCTCCCTGAGGCCTGGAATCTCCCTGAACTGCCTTCGAACCTCCTCTATCATCCTGAAGGCGTTTCGACCGACGCCGAGCATCACCTGGGCTGAGAAGACGGCTGGGATCGCTATGCCTATAAGGGCGCCGAGGAGGACCAGGGGATTCATCAGCTCGAAGGAGACGGGCTCGCCGGTCAAGACCTCAGCCACCTCCTTGAAGGCGGCGAGCAGCGATATGACCGTCAGCCCCGCAGCCCCTATGGCGAAGCCCTTCGTTATCGCCTTAGAGGTGTTTCCGGCGGCGTCGAGGCGGTCGAGGATCTCTATGACCTCATCGCCAAGGCCTGACTGCTCAGCTATGCCCTTGGCGTTGTCCCCTATTGGGCCGAAGGAGTCGTTGGCGACCACCATTCCGACGACGGAGAGCATGCCGAAGGCTGCGGCTGACACCCCATATACGCCGTATCCCGGCCCCATGGGGCTGCAGAGGCTGTAGGCTATCAGCGATGCCAGGGCTATGCCGATGAGGGGTGGGAAGACGCTGAGGAGGCCGTAGCTGAAGCCTGTGATGATGTTTATGGCGGCCCCCGTCACCGACGCCTCAGCCGTCTTCCTCGCCGGCGCCCTGTTTATGGAGGTGAAGTAGTCGGAGGTGATGCCGATGATGACGCCGGCGATGAGGCCGACGACTGCTGAGAACCAGATTTGATAGTCATAGCCCAGAAGCCATGATGCGGCTAGGGTGAGGATAGCGTAGATGAGGCAGGTGGAGTAGGTTCCCCGATTCAACGCCCTCCCAGGGTCTCCTCCCTCGCCGACTCTGACGACGGCTACGCCGAGGATGGAGGCCACGACGCCTAGACCCGCGTAGACGAGGGGGAGCTCCATTAGGCGGCCGCCTAGGACGTTTCCCAGAAGCATCACGGCGAGGAGGCTGGCGACGTAGGAGTCGAAGAGGTCTGAACCCATTCCAGCGACATCTCCGACGTTGTCGCCGACATTATCGGCGATCACAGCCGGATTTCGGGGGTCATCCTCGGGGAGGCCCATCTCCACCTTTCCGACGAGGTCGGCGCCTATGTCAGCCGTCTTGGTGTATATGCCTCCACCAGCCTTGGCGAAGAGGGCCATGGCGCTGGCTCCGAAGCTGAAGCCGGTGACGATGTTTGGGTCTCCGGTGAGTATGTAGACGAGGCTGACGCCGAGGAGGGCGAGGCCTATGACGCTGAGGCCCATGACGGCTCCTCCCCTGAAGGCGATGTTGAAGGCCTTGGTTAGGCCCCTCCGAGCGGCGTTCGCGGATCGCACATTGGCGTCCGTCGCCACATCCATGCCGAGGTAGCCGGCGAAGGCTGAGCAGGCTGAGCCGAAGAGGTAGGCCAACGCCATGACGACGTTCTCCAGGGGCCTATCCGTCGCCCAGAGGGGGTGGGGGAGGAAGATGAGGAGGACAACCGCCATGGCGGCGACGAAGAGGCCTAGGGCCCTGAACATCCGGTTGAGGAAGGCCCTCGCCCCCTCCTTGATGGCCTCGGAGACGAATCTCATCCGCTCCGTTCCGGGGTCCCGCCGATTGACATAGCTCCGGAGGTATCCCCCAACTAGGATGGAGATGAGAGCTGAGATGGGGGCGATCCACCTGGGGTTGAAGGTGAACATGGCGGCTCCTCCCACACCGAATAAACGCCCTCTCCGGGGGTAATATATAAAGTTTAGCCGGTGGAGCCCTCGGCTGCGAAGGCCCTGGCCTTGATCAACTTCTCGGGGAGGATGAGGAAGGCGGTGAAGCCTCCGAGGACGCAGAGGGAGAGCTGGAGCGGCGTCAGGGGCTTGACGTGGAAGATGGCCTGGAGCGGAGGCCAGTAGATGATTGCGATCTGGATGGCGATGGAGACTGCGACGGAGAGGAAGAGCATCTTATTCTCCGTCCAACCCCGGCGGCCTAGGGCGAAGATGTGATGGGTCTCGGAGCGGCACTGATAGGCGAGGAAGAACTCGAAGAAGACTATGCTGGTGAAGGCCACGGTTCTAGCCAGCGTGGGGTCGCCGGTGGTGGTGTAGACGTAGAGGAAGGGGGCGAAGTCGGAGAGGAAGTCCAGGACGGCGGCGAAGAGGATGAACCTCCAGAACCGAGTGAGCAGCCCCTCCTCGGGGTCTCGGGGCGGATACCTCATGATCTCGGGGTCCTTGGGGTCGACGCTGAGGGCGACGGCGGGCAGCCCATCGGTGACGAGGTTCACCCAGAGGACGTGGATGGGGAGGAAGGGGAGGGGCAGCCCAAGGAGGGTGCATACGGTGATCTCTACGAACTCGTCGAAGTTGGCCGTCAGCATCAACCGGATATACTTGGTGATGTTGTCGTAGATGTGGCGGCCGCTCTCCACAGCCTTGACGATGGTGGCGAAGTTGTCGTCCTCCAGTATCATATCCGCAGCCTCCTTCGTCACATCCGTCCCCTTAATCCCCATGGCGACGCCTATGTCGGCGGCCTTCAGCGCCGGAGCATCGTTGACGCCGTCGCCGGTCATGGCGACGATGTGCCCCCTCCTCCTCAGCGACTGGGCGATCCTCACCTTGTGCTCCGGCGAAACCCTGGCGAAGACGCTGATGTGTTCGATGACCTCGTCCAGCTCTTCGTCGCTCATCTTATCCAGCTCAGCCCCCGTGAGGACGGCCTCCTCGCCGCCGCTCAGCATCCCGATCTGCTTCGCTATGGCGACGGCCGTCAACTTATGGTCTCCCGTCACCATTATGGGCCTGATGCCGGCCATCCTACACAGCTTTATGGCCTCCGGAACCTCATCCCTAGGCGGATCGATCATGCCCTGAAGGCCGACGAAGGTCAGCCCCCTCTCAACCTCCTCGGCCTCCAACTCCCCCTCAGGGGGGAGCTCCCTATAGGCCATGGCTAGAACCCTCAGGGCCTCGGAGGCCATCTCCCTCGTCGTCGAGAGTATCCACTCCCGATCCCTGGGCGTGATCCTCCTCCTAACCCCCCTCTCCAGTATGTGGGTGCACCTCTCCAAAACCACCTCCGGCGCACCCTTCATGTAGGCGACCCTCACCCCATCTGGGGTTAGGTGGATCGTCGTCATCCTCTTCCTCATGGAGTCGAAGGGGATCTCGCCGACCCTTGGATACGTCTCCTCCAGCTTCTCCCTCCAGAGGCCGGCCTTGGCGGCGGCCACCACCAGCGCCCCCTCAGTTGGATCGCCGAAGATTCCCCAGCCCTCCTCCCCCCTTTGGAGGTGGGCGTCGCTGCAGAGGACTCCGATCCTCAATAGAAGCTCCAGGTCTCCATCCTCCCTCGGGTCTATCTGCGCTCCGTCTTCAAGGAAGCCTCCATCGGGTGTGTAGCCGGCCCCCGTCACCTCGATGATTCGGCCTAGGAGGGCGATACGTCTGACGGTCATCTCATTCTTCGTCAGCGTCCCCGTCTTGTCGGAGCAGATGACCGTCGTGCTGCCGAGGGTCTCTACGGAGGCGAGGCGTCTTACGATGGCCTTCTCCCTCGCCATCCTGGAGACGCCTAGGGCGAGGGTGATGGTGAGGACTGCTGGAAGGCCTTCAGGTATGGCGGAGACGGCGAGGCTGACGGAGGTCATGAAGAGGGTCTCGAAGTCGAGCCAGTGGATGAAGAGCCCGATGAGGAAGACCCAGATGCAGAGGACTATGGAGATGGCGGCTAGCTGCCGCCCCATCTTCTCCATCTTCCTCTTCAGCGGCGGCTCCCCCATCTCTATCGTCTGAACCATCTTGGCTATCCTGCCGAACTCGGTGTTCATCCCAGTGGAGGTGACGACGGCTACACCCCTCCCACCCGTCACGAGGGTCCCCATATACACCATGTTACCCCTATCGGGGACGGGGACCTCCTCGTCGAGGATACCGACCCGCTTCCTAACCGGCGTGGACTCCCCCGTGAGGGGGGCCTCATCCACCTGGAGGTTGTAGGCCTCTAGGAGGCGTCCATCGGCCGGCACCCTGTTACCGGCCTCTAGGAGGATGATGTCGCCTGGGACGATCTCCCTGGAGTCTATCAGCCTCTCCCGGCCCCCCCTCACGACGGCCGCCTTCGGGGTGATCATCCTCTTCAGGGCCTCGACGGCCTTCTCGGCCCTATACTCCTGGTAGAATCCCAGGATGGCGTTGAGGATTACGATGGCCATGATGACATAGGTATCCGTGTAGGGTTCCCCCCTCCTCATGGAGATGTAGGCCGAGACGAGGGCCGAGACGATTAGGATGATGACGAGGATGCTCTTGAACTGCCCGAGGAATATCTGGAGGGGTGTAACCCTCTTCTCCTCCCTCAGCTCGTTGGGGCCATACTCCCTAAGCCTCCTCTCAGCCTCCTCCTCGCTGAGACCACCCCTATCCGTCTCTAGGGCTTCGAAAACCTCCTCGATCTCAACGGCGTGCCAGGGGAGCTCCTTCAACTCGGAGTAGAGACCTCTCCCTAACCACTAATAAATTTTAGGAGGATTTCTCATAGTGGTTCTCCGCCCTCCATCTCAAGGTAGGCCCTCTGCCTCAGATATATGACTGGAATCCCCTCCCTCCTAAGCCTCCTGCGGAGTTCTCCATCCTTCGTCGCCACTGGGCATCTCAGCTCTCGGGCCAGCCTCAGAAGGAGGTCGTCGACATCCTCCCCCTCAGCCAGCTCAACGTCGAGGAGCTCACATCTCTCAGCCAGCTTCAGGGCCAACTCTATCCTCCTCGCCTCGGAGGGTGAGGCCATCTCCCTCAATCTCCGGAGCTCCTCTATGACTGGCCTTGGGACAAGGCATCTCGGCAGACCCAGGAGGCGTTCAAGCTCGGAGAATATGTCGACCCCATCCTCGAGGGGTATGAGTAGGAAGTTGGAGTCTATGAGAACCGGTATGCCCCTCGCCCTCATCTCAGCAGGCCGACGCCTATGAGGCGCCATCTACCGCTTATGTTTCGGCTTATAGCCACCCTGTCACCCTCCTCCCCGCAGACTGGTATCGTCAGCTTCGCCTCCACGTGATCCTTAGATATGTGGGTCACCACGCCCATGGTCTTCGCCGTCCCTATGTTGAAGAGGAGTCTCTCCCCCCTCCTGATCCGCTCGACTCTCTGCATCTCCCTGCTCCCCACGACGGTCTCGAAGAGCTGGATGTCGAGGCTCATCTCCTCCAAAACCGGCGGCAGTGTTCCAGGCCTACCGGCGATGCTTCCGACGAGTCCATCGGACTTCGTCAGAGATGGATCCAAGGTGGTTCCAACGCCTACGAGGCCCCCCGGCTTAGCCTCCTCGACTGGGCCTCCCCCAGCGTGGAGGCTGACGATCTCCGTGTAGAGCTCCTCAGTCCTCAGCCTCCCCCTCTCCCTCACCGTGAGGCCTGGCCTGATCTCGATCTCCTCGCCGACCTTGAAGACTCCCTGGAGTATGCTTCCTCCGATGACTCCTCCTGTCAGCCTCTCGATCGGGGTTCCAGGCCTGTTGACGTCGAAGCTCCTGACGATATACATCCGTGGAGGCTTCGACGGGTCTCGATGAGGCGTGGGGAGATGCTCCTCAATCGCCTGGATTAGGAGGTCTATGTTTACCTTATGCTGAGCCGAGACGGGTATTATGGGAGCCCCCTCAGCTGAGGTTCCCTCCACGAATCTGAGTATCTCCTCATAGTTCCTCCTCGCCTCCTCCCTGGTGACTATGTCGATCTTGTTCTGAACGATGACGATGTTCTTCACCCCGATGATGTCTATGGCTGCGAGATGCTCCCTTGTCTGGGGCTGGGGGCATGGCTCGTCGGCGGCGATGACGAGGATTGCTCCATCCATGACGGCGGCCCCGCTGAGCATCGTCGCCATCAATATCTCATGTCCAGGGGCGTCGACGAAGCTGACGGCCCTCCTGAAATCGCATTCGGAGCCGCAGATCGGGCAGCGGGGAGACATCGAGTAGCACTCCGGCTCATCGCAGTTTGGGCATTTGTAGATGGCTCCATCTGCGTATCCCAGCTTTATTGTTATCCCCCTCTTCAACTCCTCGCTGTGCCTCGCAGCCCAGATGCCCGTCAACGCCTGAACGAGGGTTGTCTTACCGTGATCTACGTGTCCTATTGTTCCGATGTTCATCTCAGGCTGCCTTGAAAGCCTCGTGTCCCCTCCACCCTCCAGATTATCCTCTCTTTTCCCCTCAGCCCTTATATAGATTTCATTCTCCAGAGTTGGGAAGTGATCTCCACCCTCGGCTACCCCTTCCCTAAAATGGATATTTTCCCCTTAATTCCATCTTTAAAGGATATTAGTTCCTTATCTGGATAGATAAGCCTTATATCTTAATTTTTTTTCAGAAAGAGGCGGAAAGATGGTGGATGGGAGAAGGAGCGGCCTCGACATCTGTGCAGACATCCTCGAGATAGCAAGGATGGGGGCGAAGAAGACGCATATAGTCTACAAGGCAAACCTCAACTTCAGGATCGTTGAGCGATATCTGAGATGGCTTATGGAGCGGGGGCTGCTGGAGAGGGAGGGAGATAGACTCTACGTGACGACGGAGGAAGGCTTGAGATTCCTTGAGCGCTACAGGGAGCTCATCAACCCCCTATATGGAGGGGGGAGGCCGTGAGGAGGCTGGTGGGCTGGATCATAGTTGCACTCGCCTTCATCCTCTGCCTCGTCTCCCTGGAGAGGCTTCTAAGCTTCCTCTCAACCTTCACGCTCTAACTCGAACGTTATATAAGCCGTAGAGGGCATTAAGTAGAGATGCGATGTCTGAGGAGGCGGTGACCATCAAGATACCTAAGAGGCTCTATAAGCGTATAGAGAAGAGGATCGCTGGAACGATCTTCTCCTCCGTCGAGGAGTATATCATACATAAGCTTGAAAACGAGTTTCCAGAGGAGCCTGAATACACCGAGGAGGAGGAGGAGATAATTAGGGAGAGGCTTAGGAGGCTCGGCTATATAGAGTGATGTGGGATGCCAGCCCCCCATGGTGGAAGGCTGATAGATAGGGTTGCACCGGAGTCGAAGCGTGATAGACTGCTTGAGGAGGCTGAGGAGCTCCCGAGGATCGAGGTCTCCATCGAGAAGCGTAAGGACATGGAGAATATCGCCTATGGGATCTACAGCCCCCTCGAGGGACCCCTCACCCAGGAGGATTATAGATCAGTGCTCGATAGGGGGAGGCTGGCCAGCGGCGTCCCCTGGACGATACCCATAGTCATCGACGTCTCAGAGGAGGAGGCTGAGGGCTTCAGGGAAGGCGACGACGTCGCCCTCTTCGAGGGTGGGGAGGCCTTCGCAATACTCCACGTCGAGGAGGTCTACCCCATAGACAGGAGGGAGTATGCCCTCAAGGTCTTCAAGACGGTTGACATGGCTCATCCAGGGGTTGCCAGAACCATGAAGATGAAGCCCCTCCTCGTGGGAGGCCCGATATGGCTGTTGAGGGAGACGCCTGGCAAGTTTCCTAAGTATAGGTTGAAGCCTAAGGAGACGAGGCTCCTCTTCCGTGAGCGGGGTTGGAGAACCGTAGCTGGCTTCCAGACCAGAAATGCGCCCCACCTCGGCCATGAGTATGTCCAGAAGACGGCTTTAGCCTTCGTCGACGGCCTCTTCATCAATCCCCTCATAGGCCGTAAGAAGCCTGGAGACTTCAGGGATGAGGTCATAATCGAGGCCTATGAGACGTTGCTGAGGCATTACTATCTACGTGAGACGGCTGTCCTCGTCACCCTTGAGATGGAGATGAGGTATGCGGGGCCGAGGGAGGCGATATTCCACGCCATCGTCAGGAAGAACTTCGGCTGCACCCACTTCATCGTCGGGAGAGACCACGCTGGAGTCGGCAAATACTACGGCCCCTATGAGGCTCAGGATGCCTTCGAAGAGTATCCAGACCTCGGAATCACCCCCCTATTCTTCAGGAGCTTCTTCTACTGCAGTCGATGCGGAGGCGTCACCAACGAACGTGTCTGCCCCCATCCGGCTGAATGTCGCATCGAGTTCAGCGGAACGAGGATTAGGGAGATACTTATGAGGGGTGAAAGACCTCCAAGGGAGTTGATGAGGCCTGAGGTGGTCGACGTAATCCTCAGACATCCAAACCCCTTCGTGGAGTGAAGAGTCATGAGGCGTATGCTCGTCATAGGACTCGACTGCGCCGCCCCAAAGCTCCTCTTCGAGAGGTTTAGGGAGCGCCTCCCCAACCTCGACGAGTTGATGCGGAGAGGCGTCTACGGCAACCTTGAGAGCTGTGACCCCCCGATAACTATTCCAGCTTGGATGGTTATGGCTACGGGTAAAACCCCAGGGGAGCTCGGCCTATATGGGTTTAGGCATCGCAGGGGCTACTCCTATAAGGATATCTGGATCGCATCCTCGAGGAGCATCAAGGCCAGGAGGCTGTGGGACTATGTCGCTGAGGCTGGAGGATCCTCCTGCGTCTTCGCCGTCCCCCCAAGCTATCCCCCCTACCCCGTGGAGGGATGCCTCGTAAGCTGTTTCATCACCCCAAGTGTTGAGAGGGATTACACCTATCCAAGGGAGCTTAAGGCCGAGTTGGAGGCGTCCGTCGGCCAATATATACCGGATGTGGAGTTTAGGAAGGAGGATAAGAGGAGCATCCTTAAGGGCGTCTATGAGATGACTGAGCGCCACTTCGATATGATCAAATATCTCATCACCCATAAGCCCTGGAGCCTCTTCTTCCTCGTCGAGATCGGCTTGGATAGGGTGCATCACGCCTTCTGGAAATACTTCGATGAGGAGCATCACCTCTACCAGCCTGGAAGCGAGTTCGAGACAGTTGTTGAGGACTACTATGTCTATCTCGACGGTAAGATTGGGGAGCTCCTTAAGCTGCTCGACGACGATACGCAGATACTCATAGTCTCGGATCACGGAGCCAAGAGGATGAAGGGGGCCTTCTGCATAAATAGCTGGCTGGAGGAGGAGGGCTACCTGAAGCTGAGGAGGCCTCTGAGCCGTATATCACGGCTGGAGGAGGCCGACGTCGATTGGAGTCGAACCATCGCATGGGGGTGGGGAGGCTACTATGCACGGGTCTTCATAAACGTCGAGGGGAGGGAGGCCCAGGGCGTCGTCCCCAGAGACGAGTATGAGGATGTGAGGGAGGAGCTCCGGAGGAGGCTGATGGGCATCAGGGGGCCCAGCGGAGAGATGTGGGAGACGAAGGTCTATAAACCCGAGGAGCTCTACCCCATCTGCAGGGGGAATCCCCCAGACCTAATGGTCTACTTCGACAACCTATATTGGAGGTCTGCGGGAACCATGGGGCATAGGAACATATACCTCCCCGAAAACGACACGGGGCCGGATGATGCAGTCCACGACAAATATGGCCTATACATTTACCATGACCCAAGGAGAGACCTCGGCGGCAGACGATTCGACATGACCATCTACGAGGTTGCGCCCCTGGTTCTCAGGGCCATGGGCCTCCAAGTGCCTGGGGATATGAAGAGGCCTCCGGAATTCATCGATAACTAACCCATTTTTTCGTAAAGGTTATGTGAGGCTATGGGGATGGATGATTGAGTCGGGAGGAGGTGGTCTTCTCCCCATATGAAACGGGTGGAGAAGGTGGAGTATAGGCCCACATCAGTCTATGAGACCCTCTTAGAGATGAAGGACATCTCCGAGTTGATGATAGACCTCGCCTACTCATCGGTTCTCCTGAACAGCCATGAACTCGCCGAGGAGGTCTTAGAGCTTGAGAAGCGCATGGACACACTGGTCTATATCCTCAACATGAATCTCATGCTCGCAGCCAGAGACCGAGAGGACGCAGAGATGCTCTCAGGCGTAGCCAAGATAGGGTCTCTGACCAACAGCATCTCAGACGCCGCAGCCGACATAGCAGGCATAGTTCTCAGAGGCCTAAGCATACATCCAATAGTTAGGGAGGTCTTCAAACGGGTTGAGGAGCATATAGGCAGGGTGGAGGTCTCCGAGGCCTCGGAGATGGTGGATAAGACCCTCGACGAGTTGGAGCTGGCTGCGAGATTCGGCGTGAACGTCATCGCCATCAGACGTGGACGCCACTGGCTCCTAAACCCAGGTAAGGAGGTCGTCATGCCTGGAGATATACTGCTCGCCCGTGGAACCTCTGAGGGCCTTGAGGAGCTTAGGCTGCTGGCTGGAGGTGAGAGGGGGCTTGGATGAACGCTTCAAGGAGATATGCGACTACCTCGTCGAGCTGAAGAACACCTCAGAGCTGATGATAGGCTTAGCCTACTCATCCGTGCTGTTGAACAGCCGTGAACTCGCCGAGGAGGTTCAGATGCTGGAGGAACATATGGACCGCCTCCACACCGACTTCGAGCTCCTCGTCCTCTCCGCCTCGAGGGGTGAGGATGCGAGGAGTATGCTCGGCCTCATAAGGCTGGGCCTCGCAACTGAGATGATCGCAGACGCTGCGGCTGAGATCGCTGAGGTTGTTCTCCGAGGTGAGGAGACCCATCCCATTTTGAGGATGGTCATCGAGGGGGCTGAGGAGACTGTTGAGAGGGCGACGCTCTCCGGTGATTCACCCCTCGTCGGCAAGACCCTCAGGGAGGCCCGTATACCTGAGGAGACTGGTATGTGGGTGCTCGCCATTAGGCGTCGAGGCAGGTGGATTAGGCCTAAGCCTGAGACCGTTCTGGAGGCTGGAGACGTCCTGATAGCATCCGGATACGCCGACGGCGTCGAGGACTTTAAGAGGCTTGTTGAGGGCCCTTAGCGCCCTTAGGCTTCTCCACGATCTTGAAGTTTAGGAAGGTTGTCTCAGGGGTTACGGTGTTGCCCCTCACCGTCTTCTTGCGTCGCTCCCCCCTCCTCCTGGGTCTGTAGCCTGGGCCTTCGCTTAGGAGCACCTTAACCTTAACTCCGCCATGTATGTCTGGGCGCATGGGGAATCCATCCTTATCGCAGCCGCCTGTTAGCTGGAGCTTATATCCCGGCATCCCGGCGACGGCTCCGTCTATGATCTCCCCTATCCTCCGGCCTATGAGAACTCGCATCCGATCCTCGTCGATCTCAACCCTCTTCGTGGCTCCGGTCTCGGGGTCTGAGATGTTCAGTATGGGCATACCCTCACCCTCTATATGGCCCAGATCGGGTTGCTTCGACGCTTTATCTCTATCAGCTCCTGGAGGGCTTGGAGGCTGTCCTCCGAGAGCCTATGGGCGAAGCGATCCCTCAGCATCTTCGCATGCTCCTCCGGGATATCGACGTAGAGGATATCTCCCTCCCTTATATGTCTGCCGACTATGGGCTTAGGCATCGATATGGCCACCTCCTTGCCGGCCTCAGCCAGCGATATAGGCTTACCGGCCTCCTGTATCTGGCTGATCCTTCCGAGGTTCCTGCCATCCTCCCTGATCAGCTCCCTGTTTGGGGCGATGACCCCTGCGAGGACTCTGACTCCGAAGATGGCTGGCTTCGCCCTCCGGAATATGAAGCCCCTCAAAACCTCAACCTTACCCGGCTTCACCAATCTGTCGAAGACATTTCTCTCCCGGCGCTCCCGCTCCTCCTCCATCCATCGTATGTATTCATCCATGAGGTTGTAGATGATGTTGTCCCTGAATATCCTCACCCTATGGGCCCTCGCCTCCTCCTCCGCGTCTGGTAGAACCTTGACGTTGAACGCCAATATCACGCCGTATAGGGGCTCCTCCTGGCCTACGACGACCGCCTCCATCACATCCCTCTTGGAGACATCCCCTATGTCGGCCAATCTTATTGGTATGCCCCTCACCCTAAGCCCCTCAGTCAAGGCCTCGAGGGAGCCGAGGGTATCCGTCTTCAATATGATGCCCACCTTATCGGTTGAGATGCGGAGACGTTCAACCTCCTGGGAGACCTCCTCCACAGCCTTCTCCAGGGGCATGCCCTCGCCGACGGCGATGATGGGAGCCCCAGCCACGGCATCCTCCAGGTCTGGAGCCGCTATCTTAACGCCCGCCGCAGCGGAGACCTCCTCGACGTCGATGAAGCGTTTACGGGGATCCCTGATCTCATCGAGGGGCTGGGGCATGAGGATGGCTCGGACTGAAGTGACGATGGGCTTCTCCCTCCCGCCGACGACGATCGTGTCCTCACGCCTCAGGATGCCGTCGTAGATGACGGCGTTTATGGTTGTCCCAAGCCCTACCTCCTCCCTCACCTCGAGAACGGTTCCCCTCGCCGGTCCAGAGGTTGTCGTCAATCGGTCTCGGAGATACTGCTGTGTCAGCCCTATCAGGACGGCGAGGAGCTCCCCGACGCCCTCCCCAGTCTTTGCGCTGACTGGGACGATTGCGATGGTCTTGGTGAAATCCTTGACCTTATCGAATCGATTCGATCTGAAGCCCAATCTGGATAGGGTTCCCATGATGTTATACAGCTTGTTGTCGAGGTCCTCCCTCACATATGGGTCCTGAGCCCTATAGGATTCGAGGAATAATGCATCTGGGATGCTCCTCCAGCCAGGTATGAGGTCGATCTTGTTGGCTGCGACGATGAAGGGGGTCCTCCTCGACCTCAGGATCTCTATCGACTCATAGGTCTGATTCTCAAAACCCCTGATGACGTCGATGACGAGGATAGCTATATCGGCCACGCTTCCCCCCCTACGCCTCAGGTTTGTGAAGGCCTCATGGCCGGGGGTGTCGATGACGAGAAGCCCTGGAATCCTTATGGCGACCTTCACGCTCTTCATCAGCTTCCTCGTCATCTCGACGAGGGTTTCAAGGGGGAAGAAGCTGGCCCCGATATGCTGAGTGAGTCCCCCAGCCTCCCTAAGCTGAACCGCTGTCCCCCTAATCTTATCTAACAGCGTTGTCTTACCCGTGTCGACGTGGCCGAGGACGCAGACGATGGGCTGACGTAGAGGCATGGGTCACCCCACAGGTAGAGGTCTACGCCGTTAATATACTATGCGACTAATCGATGATCAGAGGATGAGGATCTACACCATAGGCCACTCGAATAGGGGGCTCGAGGAATTCCTTGAGCTCCTAAGGGAGTATGGGATAGAGGTTGTCATCGACGTCAGGCGTTGGCCCACCTCCTCGAGGTATCCCCACTTCAACGGCGAAAGCCTCAGAGAGGCCTTAGAGGGAAGGGGCATCAAATATATCTGGCTGGGCGACATCCTCGGCGGATATAGGAGATACAGCCTCGGGGAGGCCTCACCCAATAAGGGTTGGAGCCGTAGAGGCTTCAGGAACTATGCCGACTATGCTTTGACTGAGGAGTTTAGGCGGGGCCTTGAGAGGATTCTGGAGATCGCTGAGGAGAGACGGACGGCCATCATGTGCTCTGAAAGATTCTATTGGCGTTGCCATAGGCGCATCATCTCCGATCACCTATATGCGAGGGGGGTTGAGGTGATACATATCATCGATAGGGGTCAGCTTCGTAGACATAGGTTGACGAGGTTCGCCGTCATCAAGGATGGAGTCCCCATCTATCCATCTAAAGGGTGAGCAGACCAGGCTGATGGAGTCATAGCGTGGGTTCGCCCACTATTGGTATGGGGTTTCCACACCTTGGGCATCTATGGTTCTGGGTGATGCGATAATCGAGTATCGAGAATCCATAACGCTCTATGAGGAGGGCTCCGCATTCTGGGCAGTATGTGTTCTCCCCTGGATGACCTGGGACATTCCCGATGTAGACGTATCTGAGACCTGAGTCCAGGGCCATTTCACGAGCCTTCTCCAACGTCTCTATGGGCGTCGTCCTCGTCAATCCATACTCCCACGCCCTGTAGGCTGGGTAGAACCTGGTGAAGTGTAGCGGCGTATCCCTCCCCAGCTTCAGAGTCCTCTCTATGATCTCCATTATGCAATCCTCTTCGTCGTTGCCCCCTGGGATTAGGAGGTTCACCATCTCTATGTGCAGTCCTCGACGTCTGGCCTCCAAGGCGTTTCGCCAGACCACCTCTACATCGGCCCCGTTGCAGTATCGCCTGTAGAACTCCTCATCCCCCTTGATGTCTATGCATAGCGAGTCTAAGCCGGCCTCGATGAGGAGCTCCAGGGCTTCGGGGGTTAGGTAGGCGTTTGTGTTCAGATTCCTATATAGGCCATGTTGGGAGGCCAGCTTGAAGCAGTCGAGTATATATTCGAATAGGGTGCAGGAGGCCTCGTTGAATGTGAACGAGAGGCCCCTCGCTCCGAATTTCAGGGCTAGGTCTATGAAGGCTTCGGGGCTGGTGTAGGACGCCCTCTCGGGGTCGGCGTCCACCATGCTAAGCGTGTAGTTTTGGCAGTAGATGCATCTGAGGTTGCATCCCCAGCTTCCTGCTGAGAGGGCTCCGGAGCCGGGCCAGTAGTGGAAGAGGGGCTTCTTCTCTATTGGGTTTACGACCACCGATGTGAGGTCTCCATACGTAAGCGTGTAGAGCCTTCCGCCTCGATTCATCCTGGAGCCGCAGAAGCCTCGACGTCCCTCAGCTATACGGCATCGACGCTCACAGACCCCGCAGGTCACCGAGCCGTCGGGGTGAGTCTCGTAGAGGAGAGCCTCCCTCATCGTCTTCCAAGTCAATCCGCATTAGGGAGTGGAGGGGGAGCTTATGAAGGTATGTGAGATGCGGTATCCCTCCATCAATAAGTTTAATATATATCTCCAGAGAGGAGTATTTGGAGGTTTTTAGATGGAGGAGTTTTTAGCGGCCTCCGTCCAGATGAGCATAGATTCCTACTCACCTGAGAAGAATCTTAAGAAAACCTTAGAGATTATGGAGAGGGCTGCGAAGCATGGGGCGAGGCTCATCGTATTCCCAGAGTACTTCCTGACGGAGTGCCCCTCAAAGAACAGGAGTCTCGATGAGCTGAGGAAGATGGGTGAGCCTATCCCAGGGGGCTCATCCGTAGAGGCCATCTGTAAAAAGGCTGAGGAGCTTGGGGTCTACGTCGTCGCTGGAACGATATTGGAGGTGGATGGGGGGAAGGTGTATAACACCAGCGCCTTAATAGGGCCAAATGGTGAGGTGATTGGGAAGCAGAGGAAGACACATCCTGAGAACCATGCATCTAAGCATGAGGTTGGACTTGGAATATCAGCCTCAGATGAGTTGAAAGTCTTCGACACAGAGCTTGGGAAGATAGGGATACTGATAGATGTAGATGCAAACGTTCCCGAGATACCAAGGATATACGCATTAAGGGGGGCTGAGATAATATGCTGGCCATTGAACTGGAGTGTTAGATGGGCATACCTCGTCCCTGCAATAGCCTCCACATACGCCTATGTAACTCAATGCTACCTCATAGCATCGAATAGGGCGGGTCTGAGGGAGGAGCAGGTTGGCCCATATCCACTCTACTACATGGGCCCAAGCCTGATAGCGAATCCTGAGGGGGAGATCACAGGCTACGTAGACGGCTTCTACGAGGGCGTAGCCTACGCAGAGCTGAGTGGGGAGCTCCTGAAGAGGATAAGGGAGTATAATAGGGAGACATATCCACTCTGGCGTAGACCAGAGGTGTTCAAAGAGGTGGTTGAGTAATCCCTAAATTTTTTTATCAATTTAAGTTGAGATGGGCGTCTAAGGGAGATGAATGCCCTACTTGAGGGAGGGGATCTAACTAAGCATTTTGGGGGTGTAGTCGCCCTCGAAGGGGTAAACTTCAAGTTGAGGAGGGGGGAGATATTAGGGCTTATCGGGCCGAATGGGGCTGGTAAGACAACCCTCTTCAACGTCATAACAGGATTCGTCCATCCCGACAGGGGATCGGTGAGGTTTAAGGGAGTTGATATAACGGGGTTGAAGCCTCATCAGATATGTAGGATGGGGATAGCTCGAACATTCCAGGTGGTTAAGCCCTTCCCAGATTATACGGTTCTTGAGAATGTCGCTATGGGAATACTCTTCGGAAAGGATAGGAAGATCGATATCGATGAGGCTAAGAAGATAGCTGTCCAATACATAGAGTTTGTAGGACTTGAGGGGAAGAGGGAGACCCCAGCGAGAAGCCTCAACCTCATCGAGAGGAAGTTCCTCGAGATAGCGAGGGCATTATCAACGGAGCCTGAGATACTACTCTTAGATGAACCGCTTTCAGGCCTCAATCCAACGGAGGTGAAGGAGGCCTGCAACCTGATTAGGAGGATAAGAGATGAACTTGATGTAACCATTTTCTGGATAGAGCATGTTATGAAGGCTATCATGGGGGTTGCTGAGAGGATAATCGTGCTACATTATGGGAGGAGGATAGCTGAGGGGACTCCGATGGAGGTTTCGAGGGATAGGAGGGTGATAGAGGCATACCTTGGGAGGGAGTACATGCTATGAAGGAGCTATTGAGGATAGAGGGCTTAGAGGCCGGCTATGGAAGCCTATTGATTCTGAGCGATGTAAGCCTCCATGTAGATGAGGGGGAGCTCGTGACAGTTATAGGATCAAACGGCTCCGGGAAGACAACCCTCCTAAGGACTATAGCGGGACTCCTACCGGTGAGGAGGGGGGAGATCAGATACCGTGGGGAGAGGATCAACGACATCCCAGCGAATGAGAGGGTGAAGCTTGGTATGGTATACATCCCAGAGGGGAGACGCCCCTTCCCATACCTCACAGTTAGGGAGAACCTCGAGATGGGGGCCTTCAACCCGAGGGCGAGGAGGAGGATGGAGGAGAACCTCGAGATGGTTTACGAGCTCTTCCCAGTGCTGAGGGAGAGGGAGAATCAGATGGCGATCACATTGAGCGGTGGGGAGCAGCAGATGCTTGCGATTGGAAGAGGATTAATGTCAATGGCTGATTTCATGATGCTCGATGAACCCTCCCTCGGTTTAGCTCCGAAGCTTGTCTCCTCAGTCCTAGATGTTGTAGATAGGCTTCATAGAGAGCATGGAATCACATTTCTACTAGTTGAGCAGAACGCAGTTATGGCCCTCAAACTGGCTGATAGGGCATATGTCCTTGAGAATGGCAGGATCGTTTTGGAGGGGAGTGGGGATGAGTTGATGAGAGATGAACGTGTTAAGAGGGCTTACCTCGGGATTTAGCCTCCCCAAATCCCATCATCAGCCTCTTCTTAATGGTTGGATATAGGCCCTCCGGTGCGAATATTATGATGATCATTATCAATATGCCATAGACGATGAGGTGAACCCCCATATAGGTTCCCCCCAATAGGGAGTAGATTAACTGCCTGATGGAGAGTAGTATAGCTGAGCCGAGCATCGGACCCCAGAGAGTTCCGATGCCACCAATAACGGCGACGACGACGATTTCATCCGACCTCTCGGTTGTGAGGATAGTGTCCGGCCTTATATATCCAACAAGCTGGGCATAGAAGGTTCCACCAATCCCCGTGAGGGAGGCTGAGAGGAGTAAGGCTATCATCTTATACTTGAAGACATCGACGCCAACTGAGGAGGATGCCTCCTCATCCTGCTTGATAGCCCTGAATGCCATCCCAAGCTTTGACCCCTCAATCCTATAGGATATGTATAGGAGTGCCAGGTTCATGCCTAGGGCTGTAAGAAACCAGTGCCATATATCGCCAAATAGGAGGAGCCATGGAGATATGACGACTGGGAGTAGTAGGCCTCTCCCCCCTCCAGTTATGAAGTCAAGCCTCAACACCATCAACCTCACAACTTCAGCCATACCTAGGGTTGCGAGGGCGAAGTAGGCTCCCCTAAGCTTCAACAATGGAAAACTTATGAGGAAGGCGAATAGGGCGCAGATTGCTCCACCCACTATCATCCCTATCCAGGGTGAGATGCCAAATCTGATTAGTAATATGGAGGAGACATACGCCCCTATACCTAGGAAAGCTGCATGGCCGAAGGAGAGTTGACCTGCATATCCATAGAGGATATTCCAGCACTGACCTAGATATGCGTAGAGGAGTATGAGGGTCATGAGGTATAGGATGAAGTGTAGCTTTAGAAGCTTGAAGGGTATGGAGAGGAGGATGAGTGAAGCGGCGAACTTAACGATGTTAATCAAGGGTTTAGATTTTAAAACCCTACTGAGCATATTATCATCTCCTACCCATCAAGCCTCTAGGCCTTATGTATAGGGTTAGGATGAAGGCTAAGAAGACTAGAATGTAGCTGTAGGCGGTTCCTATTAGGAGGCTTCCAACGCTCTCCAATATCCCAACCAAAATTCCAGCTATTATGATTCCCTTCAAGCTCCCCAATCCAGCTAATACTACGACGACGAAAGCTAGTATACACCAGAGCGTCCCTATGTAGGGGTGGATGTAGTAGAAGGTGGCGATTAGATTTCCAGCCACTCCCGTTGAGATGCCTGCAAGCGCCATTGTGATTAGCCTAATCCTCCTCACATCCACCCCCATTAATAGAGCTACCTCTGGATCGCCGAATATCTCAGAGCTTGCAAGTATCGCCTTACCTATGAGTGTTCTCTTAAAGAATATGTAGATGGCCATTATCACACCGACTGATACGAGGAAGGAGACGAAGTGGGCGCCCGAGACCCTCACCACACCCATCTTCACCACCATATTGATGTACCTGTTAGGCATCGTTCTGGCGTAAGACTTCCAGAGCAGCTGGCTGCTCCCTATGATTGTGAGGGATAGGCCGAAGGTTGATAGTATGGAGGCTAGGGCACCCCCCTTCTTCGTCGTCTCCACGAGAAGTCTCTGTGTAAGCATTCCGATGAGGGCTCCGAGCAGGATGTTGATTGGTATGAGTATGAGGGGATCTACGCCGAGTAGGATGACAAGCCAGTAGGAGGCATACATGGAGATGAGTATCCACTCCCCATGGGCGAAGTTTATGACATGTAGTATACCCCAGGAGAGGCCTAAACCTAAGGATGCTATGGCATATATGCCTCCCAACACAATTCCCGAAGCTAAAACTTGAAGTATAACTTCAGGGGATATCACGCTCCCTCCCTTTACAAAACTTCCCGAAGAGAATATTTATTAATTCTTTTTCTTCACTAATCAATTAATGATGATGTTTATGAAGAATACAAGGGCGATTGCTAGAACAGTCGCTATCTTGATCGCCGTTGTTATCGTAATAGTCGCAGCCGTTGGGGGCTACTATGCCTATAGGACTGTGACTAAGCCTAAGATCAAGGAGGTGAAGGTTGGAGTTATACTTCCCCTAACAGGTGGAGCATCGAAATGTGGAATGTTGGCTAAACAGGGTATTGAGCTGGCGATAGAGCACATCAATGAGGCGGGAGGGGTGAAGTCTCTCGGCGGTGCGAAGCTGGTTCCCGTCTGGGCTGACAGCGCAAGCAAGCCTGAGACTGGGATGAGCGAGGCTGAAAGGCTGATAACCGTCGAGAAGGTTCACGTCCTGACCGGCTGCTATCAGAGCGCCGTCACCCTCCCCGTGGCAGGGGTGGCTGAGAAATATAAGATTCCATTCATGGTTGCGGATGCGATATCGGACGAGATAACTGAGAGAGGCTATAAATATGTCTTCAGGATTCATGGAAAGGCCTCATGGTATGGAAGAGACGCCGTCAAGGCCATCTTAGATCTAAATGAGGAGCATGGAACTGACTTCAAGTCTATAGGCCTCATATACGTGAACGATGAGTTTGGGATATCGAGCGCTGAGGGCTTCAAGAAGTATCTCAAGGAGCTCGCCCCTGGGTATGAAGTGACCTTCGAGGAGGCCTACCCATATCCAATAGCTGATCTAAGCCCCTTAGTCACGAAGCTGAAGGCTGCAGATCCAGAGATCGTGGTGCACGTAGGCTACACGGATGACAGCATACTCTTCATGAAGACGTTGAAGTCGATGGGTTGGTATCCAAAGGTCTATATGGGTCTTGGAGCAGCAGGTCAAACCCACCCAGATTACATAAAGAGCCTTGGAGTCGACGCCGAGTATGCATTCACCCAGACCGAGTGGCAGCCAGACCTACTCCTATCACCAAAGCTATCGAAATTCAAGTGGATCAACGAGGAGTTCAAGGAGAAGTATGGCTACGACATGACGGGCATATCCGCAGATTGCTACTCATCAACATGGATTCTATACTACGCGATAGAGAAGGCTGGATCCGTGGATCCAGATAAGATTAGGGAGGCTTTGGCCTCTATAGTGCTGGATCTCCCATCTGAGGAGGTGAACGTAATCCTACCATACACGAAGATAGACTTGAGGGAGGAGGGGCAGAACCCACATACGGCTATATGCCTCGCACAGATAAGGGAGGGAAAGTTTAGGATAGTCTGGCCAGTTGAATATGCGACGGTGGAGGCGAAGTGGCCAGCTCCCTCATGGGAAGAGAGAGGCTAACCCTCTTTTTTATTGGGCGCATCCCTCATGATTATAACGTGCTTTTAAAGAGAAGAGTTTAAAATTCATAATCGGGGTGTTTAGTGATGGGTAGGCGTGTCCTCATCGCCCTCGGCGGCAACGCCATAAAGCAGCCAGATGAGTGGGGAACCTATGATGAGCAGATGAGAAACGTCTATAACACCTGTAGGCAGATCGCTGAGATAGCCCGTA
>CAZGKJ010000010.1:0-34542 GCA_964525955.1 uncultured Candidatus Bathyarchaeia archaeon | reverse complement strand
TCCTCCAGCTCCCCCTCCAACTCCCTCATCCTCGCCTCGGCGACGGCTCTCCTCAGGGCCTCCCTAACCACATCAGCCACCTTAATCCCCCTACGCCTAAGCTCCTCCTTCAACTCCGCTGGGATCTTCACGGAGATTGTTGCATAACGCCCCATCCTCTCAGCCGTAATGGTAAACCCTCATAGAGTTATTAAGATTACCTCTATGTAAACCAAGAGGTAATAAATCATGGAGGAATTATTGGTTTACC
Source organism: uncultured Candidatus Bathyarchaeia archaeon (assembly GCA_964525955.1). Classification (GTDB taxonomy): domain Archaea; phylum Thermoproteota; class Bathyarchaeia; order TCS64; family B23; genus B23. Next base: position 34,292 of record CAZGKJ010000010.1, on the reverse strand, counting down.
AATCTGCTCTGGAACTAGATTCAGCGGCCTCCTCCCCTCCAGGACGGCTCTCACATTCTCGGCGCAGACCAAGGCCATCCTTCTCCTCGTCTCCCTGGTCGCCGATCCTATATGCGGTGTTAGGACGACGTTCTCCAGCCTCAACAGCGGATCATCCAGGGGTATGGGCTCCTCCTCGTAGACGTCTAGGGCTGCTCCAGCTATCCATCCCTCCTTTAGGGCCTTCACCAGGGCCTTCTGGTCGATGATCTTCCCCCTGGAGGTGTTTATGAGGATGGCTGTCGACTTCATCATCTGGAGCTCCCTCTCGCCGATGAGCCTCTCAGTGGAGGGGAGGAGGGGGACATGGAGGGTGACGATGTCAGCCCTCTGGAGGAGCTCCGGTAGGGAGACGTATTCGGCGCTGTAGGCCTCCTCCAGCTCGGGCTTCCTCACCACATCATGGTAGATGACCTTGACTCCGAAGCCCTGGGCCCTACGGGCCACCTCCGAGCCTATGCGTCCGAGGCCTACGATTCCGAGGGTCTTCCCCTCCAGGTCGAAGCCGAAGGGGAAGTGTCTACGCCTCAGGGCCCACCTCTCCCTGACGAATCTGTCAGCCTCTATGAGACGTCTGGCGAGGGCGATTATGAGTCCCCAGGTTAGGTCTGCGACGGCTCCGGATAGGACGTCGGGCGTATAGGTGACGTAGACCCCACGCCTCGTGCACTCCTCAACGTCGACGTTGTCGTAGCCTACGCCGAATCTGGCGATGAGCCTAAGCCTCGGAGCCCTCTCCAGGAGCTCCCCGTCTATACGCTCCATCCCAGCCACGAGGGCATCGGCATCCCTCAGGGCCTCCAGGTAATCCTCTTCCCCAGGCTGATGGTAGACCACCTCAGCGAGGTCGCTGAGGCTCTCAGCCACATCCCTCGGGAAGTTGTGTTCGCCGACGCTGACTAAGACCCTCAAATCGATTAGGGTTTCTTCCTCGATGTTTTAACCCTATGGCGATAGTTTATTATCTTGTTAATGATGAGGATATTCATGATGAACATATTCATAAATAGGGGTTGGGAGCTCTCAACCCTCGAGGATAGATATGAGACCGGTAGGGCGGAGTTGATCCTCATCTATGGCCGGAGGAGGGTGGGTAAGACCTATCTGATCAGGAGGTTTCTGAGGGGTCGACGTGGCGTCTATCTCATAGTTTCGAGGCTTAACGGAGTCTTGGAGTCCTTCGCTGAGGCTGTTGCTGAGCAGCTCGGCCTCAGCTATGTTCCCTCCCTGAGGAGTTATGGAGACTTCTATAAGATGCTGGGTGAGCTCTCCTCGAAGGATCGACTCGTTGTCGTCGTCGATGAGTTTCAGCGTTTAGCTGAGCATGACTCCTCCTTCCTCCTGGAGCTCCAGGAGGCGTGGGATGGTTATCTATCGTCGAGTAGGCTTATGCTAATACTCATGGGCTCGTCTGTGGGGGCTGTGGAGCGGGTGGGTTTAGTCCCATCCTCCCCGATCTATGGTCGGAGGACTTCTCAGATCAGGGTTAAGCCCTTCGGCTTCTCATGCGCTAAGGAGTTCTTCCCAGATTACAGCGATGTGGATATGGTGAGGGCATACTCCGCCTTCGGAGGAGTCCCAGGATATCTCTCCCTAATCGATCCAGAGGCGTCTCTCCTGGAGAATATCTCGAAGCTCATCCTCGATAGGGGTGGCCCCCTCTACGAGGAGCCCTACTTCATACTCTCTGAGGAGACCCGTGAGCCCCTGAGATATATGGGGATTCTCGAAGCCATGAGCGGTGGAGCCACAACCCTCGGGGAGATAGCATCGGAATCTGGTATGGCCTCAACCTCCCTTCCAAGATATATGAGGGTGTTGATGGATGACCTCTCCATAGTTGAGAGGCGCCACCCCCTCCTGGAGGAGCGTCGGGGGAGAGCCAGATACTATCTTGGAGACCACTACTTTAGGTTCTGGTTCCGCTTCGTTAAGCCCCATCTACACCTACTTGAGCTGGGGGAGGTGGATAGGGTGCTGGAAGTCGTCCGGAGAGACATCGATAGGCATACATCCATAACCTTCGAGGATGTCGCCATGGAGCATTTCACAGGGCTGGCTGAGGGTGCAACGAGGATTGGACGCTGGTGGAGAGGCGGCGTGGAGATCGACGGCGTGGCGATAGATGAGTCCAGAGGGCGCATCTACTTCATGGAGGCTAAGTGGAGTAAGAAACCCGTTGACAGAGCCATCCTAAACGACCTCATAAGGAAGGCTGACAGATTCCCCTGGAGGAGGGGGGAGAGGGATGAGATATATATCCTCTACTCCCGATCAGGATTCACCTTCAGGGCTGGAGACAACATCCACCTCATAGACCTGGAAAGACTGGTGGAGGATTTAAGCTGTCAACGTAACCAGTAATCCGGCAGCCACCGTCACCAATAGAGATGGCTCTCAGCCCACATCACCTCCAATATTACAAAAATTTATATTGGTAATACGGGGGATCGAGGTGATCCCAGATGAGTGAGGTCAAGGTGCTGAGGCCAACCCTCCCGGAGGGGAGTAGATGGATGGAGCTCCTGAGGCCGGGCGTCGAGTCAAAGGCCCTGAAGGTTGGCTATGTGAGGCTGAGACCTGGTGAGCATATCGGTGAGCATAACACGGGTGAACGGGAGGAGGTCATCTACGTCGTCAGGGGTAGGGGCTATCTCATAGCTGAGGATGGCCGCCACCCCATCGAGGCCGGAGCCGTCGCCTACGTACCGCCGAATATGAGGCATGACGTGGAGAACGGCGGCGAGGACATCTTAGAATACTACTATCTCACAAGCTCCCTGAAGTAGGGCATCACCCTCTCAGCGAAGAGTCTGGCCCCCTTAACCCCTGGGAAGTCGATGAAGCGGAGGATGAAGTGCTCAACCCCCATCTCCACATACTCAGCGATCCTGTCAACCACCTCCTCCGGGTCGCCTATGATGTAGCGATCCTCCTCCCCCCTCCTTATGAAGGGATTCTCCTCGGCGAGTCTCCAGGCTTCGTCGCTTCTCTCAGCTATTGCCACTATGTTGGCCAACGTCTTCACGACGCCCTCAGGGTCTCGACCCACAGCTTTGCAGTGCTTCTCTAAGGCCTCCAGCTTCCGTCTATAGGTTTCTGGGGAGACGTTCGGTATGTTCCACCAATCAGCCTCCTCAGCCACAACCCGCAGGAGATATCGTTCACCTCCGCCTCCGATGAGGATAGGCGGCATGGGCTCAGGCTTAGGATAGCAGTAGGCCGCCTCAACGCTGTAGAATCGCCCCTTAAAGCTGGAGACTCCCCGAGTCCACATCTCCTTTATGATGCGGACGGCCTCCCTTAGCTGGGCTATGCGAACCCGATGTGGGGGAAACTCGTAGCCGTAGGCTTTATACTCATCCTCCTTCCATCCGGCCCCTATGCCGAGGATGAATCTTCCACCGCTGAGCATCTGAAGCGTAGCCCCCATCTTCGCCACCAATACGGGGCTCCTAAAGGAGTTGCAGAGAACTATACTCCCGAAGGTCAGCTTCGGGAAGAGGGCTGAGAGATAGCTGATGGCCGATAGGCATTCAAGGTTCGGCGTCCCCCTCGGAACGAAGTCGGCCCAGGGATAGAGGTGGTCGCAGACCCACGCAGAGTCATAGAGGTCGCTGAGTCTCCCGAGGAAGCTGAGAACCTGACCTATGAAGGCCGTCCCACCGCTTCCATCGATGGGGAAGCTGGGAACCCTCAAGCCAAACTTGGTCATCAAATAGATTAATGGCCTTAACAGGTCATAGATGTTCTGATCAGCCTCTAAGCCTCCTGAGGATCAGGCCGATGATGAGGCATGTGGAGACGCCGAGGGAGAGGGTCAAGGCTATAATGGAGATGGCGAGGCCTGCTATGGGGTCTCCACCCCTCATCGATAGGAGGCTGAGGATGAGGATCGCCGAGGGGAGTAAATACCATAGGAGGCTCCACCTACCCCTGATGTAGGCGGTTATGGCTGTCAGAGCTGAGACGACCACGGCGAGGAGGATTGCAGTCCACATTTCATTCAGCCTCTCTCGAGGAGGATGCTGTGGTCGATGAGCTGATCGATTTTGAAGTTATGTCTCCTGAGAAACTCCTTGAGTTCTCTATCCATGGTTAATAGCTTTATCCCCCTATTGATGGATGTGGCGTATAGGAGGTTGTCTATGATGTCTCTGTGACCAAGCCTTCGGAGGTTGAATGCCATGAGTATATCCTCGGCTGACGGCTCAATCCATCTATAATATCCGCCATCCATCAGCGATTTGACGGCCTCCCTGAATCTCTCCGCTATGTCGATCCCTCTCCTCTCCGCCTCCCTGCAGATTTTACCTATCAACTCTATCCAGGTGGTTGATAGGCAGAAGAACTCCACGTCGCCTCGGAGGAGGAGCTCCCTCATCCCCTTTAGGTCTTCGTCGGATATTCCCTCCACCTCCATGCCGAAGGTTGGGAGGAGATATGTTGAGTCTAAGAGTATTCGATCAGCCATAAAGCCCCTCCTGTTCCGACTCTGACTCCCTCTCAAACTCCTCAACGGTCGTTTTAGCCCACCTCCCACTCCTCAGGGCGAGGGTGAGGGGGTCTGATACGAACTCCAGGATTAGCCTCCCATCCTCGATCTTCATCACAACCCTATCCCCCTCCCTGATCCCAAGTCTTCTAACCACCTCCTTTGGTAAATAGAGGGTGTTCTTCCTTCCAACCCTGGAGACGTATCCCTCAGCCATTCCAGATAAAGAGCGATAACCTGGTAAAATTAAATTTTCCGGTAAAATCAATTTACCAGAGTTAGTAGGTTCTCCTGATGAAGAATTCCACGAGCTCCTCCAGGTCTCTACGTGCCTCGCACTCTGGGAACCCCCTCAGCCTCCTCTTCGCCTCCTCTACGTATCTCTCAGCCTCATGTCTCGCATAGTCTATGGAGCCGAGTCTCTCGATGGTCTCTATGGCTCTACGTATGGCCTCTGGAGATGCATCCTCGACGCCGAGGACTGATTTTATGATGTGGCGCTCCTCCTCTGAGGCGTTTTTGAGGGCGTGGATTATGATGAGGGTCTTCTTCCCCTCCCTCAGGTCGCTTCCGACGGGTTTGCCGAGGGTCTTTTCATCGGCTGTTATGCCTAGGATGTCGTCGATGAGCTGGAAGGCGACTCCAGCGTTGTATCCATAGCCCCTCAGGAGCTCCACCTCGCTTTCAGGGGCGCCGCCGACGATGGCTCCGATCTCTGCGCAGGCCTCGAAGAGGGAGGCCGTCTTTCCGCCAACCATTCGGTAGTAGTCATCCTCGGAGACTTCGCTCAGCTTTGGGTAGGAGACGTCTAGTATCTGCCCCTCACAGATGTGGATGGCCGCCTTGGTGGCTCTCCTGATACAGTTCAATATGCGTTCTGGGGGTATCCCCTCCACTTGGGTCATCGCTTCATAGACCTTTGCGAATAGGAGGTCTCCACTGGCGAGGGCGAGGGGCAATCCGTATTTTACGTGGACCGTTGGGACTCCTCGGCGTAGCTCGTCTCTGTCCATTATGTCGTCGTGGATGAGGGTGAAGTTGTGGAGCATCTCTACGGCTGCTGCGAAGGGGAGCGCCTTCTCGACTTCTCCTCCTACGAGTTCACAGCTCTTCAAGACGAGATAGGGTCTCAGCCTCTTCCCCCCAGCCTCCAGGAGGTATCTTGAAGCCTCGTAGAGGATGGGGGGCTCACCTTCGAGGAGTTTCATTATGTAGGCGTCTACTCGCTCAGCGTTTCTCTTGAGCTTCTCTATTAGGTTCATCTTCTCCCCCTCCTGGCGTAGCTCTCTGGGCTGAAGCCCCTCATCCTAAGCCATTCGGCTGTCCTCCCCGTTATGACTATGGGCGTCCTCCTCAGCTCCTCTAAGTCTCTGGCTCCGACAAGGAACATGACCGTTCTCAGCTCCCTTATGAGCTTCAGGATATAACTCCTGACGCTTTCGAGGCCCTCAACGGCTCTTTGGAGGAAGGGTCTCGCTATGCCGACGGCGTCGGCTCCGAGGGCTATGGCCTTGGCTATGTCCAGCCCCGTTCTTATGCCCCCTGATGCTATCACCCGTAGATCTGTTGATTGGCTTACCTCAACGATGCTTATGGCTGTGGGTATGCCCCAGTCTCCGAGGGCTCTGCCGAGGCTCTCCCTCTCCCTATCGCCGATCTCCCGTGCTATGTGATGCTCAACTATGGCCCAGCTTGTTCCACCTGCTCCGGCTACATCTATGGCCTCAGCTCCAGCCTCCTCTATCCGTTTGGCATCCTCAGCTGAGACTCCGCATCCCGTCTCCTTCATTATTATCGGCGTCTCAAGGGCATCGGCCAGCTCCCTTATCCTGCTGAGTATCCCCCTATACCTGGTTTCGCCGCCCACCTGGACGGCCTCCTGTAGGGGGTTCATATGTATCGCGAGGGCGTCTGCCTCCACCATCTCTATACATCTTTTCGCCTCTTCAACGCCCCAGCCGAGAGATAGCTGTGGGCAGCCGAGGTTTGCGATGACGAGGGTGTTGGGCGCCCGTTCCCTGACGATGGTGAAGGTCGGCTCCCTGGATGGGTCTTCGAGGGCGATGCGTTGACTTCCGACGCCTATGCCTATTCTATACTCCTCGGCTGCTGTGGCTAAGACCTCGTTTATCCTTTTACCCTCCTCCGTTCCGCCGGTGAGGGCTGAGATGATTATTGGGGCCTCAAGCCTACGGTCGAAAAGCCTTATGGAGGTGTCGACCTCCTCCAGGTCGATCTCGGGCAGCGCCCTGTGGATGAGGTATATCTCCTCCAGGCCTGTTGAGACCCCTGACTCAACGGCCTCCTCGAGGGAGACCCTGATATGCCTATTCTTCCTCTCCTCAATCGTCGGCATCGAAGATCACCCAGCTTCCCCTAACGGATTCGCCCCGCAGGGCTTTGAGTATGACCCCCTCCCTCATGGCGTTTAGGATGACGACCTCCACCCCCCTCTCCGCGGCTCTCAAAGCCTCCTCGATCTTGGTTCTCATACCCCCCGTGACGTCGAAGGCTGATGGCGAGGCCTCCTCCAACTCCCTCAGGGTGTTGGGCGTAACCCTCTCCAAGAGTTCTGCTTCACCCCTCTTAGGGTCTTTGGTGTAGACGCCGTCGACGTCTACGCCGTATATCAGCCTCTCAGCCCTAAGCTCTACGGCCAATCTGGAGGCGAGCTGGTCTCCGGATAGGATCGTGAAGCCCCGCCGAGTGTCGAGGACTGCGTCTCCGTAGAGGACTGGGGTCAAACCCATCTCCAGCATCCTCCTAATGACTTGGAGCTCCAGCTCCGTGATCCTCCCATCGGTGGTGATGATGAGGGAGGAGGGTGGAACCCCTATGGCTGGGACTCCGGCCTCGATGAGGGCCTCAACGATTAGGGTGTTCAGCTTCACCATCGCCTGATGTGTCTCGGCGAAGCCTCGGAGCTGACCCTCTGAGCTGTATCCCCCCTTGATGCCGTAGCGGCTGGCCACCGGATGCCCATAGGAGCCTCCTCCATGGATTAGGATGAGCCTCACATCCGCCTCGGCGATCTCCCCCGCCAATCTCCTAATGGTTTCAGGCCTCGGCGTCATGGGTTTATCCTTCACCGTGATCACGGAGCCGCCGAGCTTCAAGACAATCAAATCTCCTCAACCTCCACCCCGACATCTGTGAAGCCAGCCTTGAGGGGTCTACCCCCAGCCCTCCCAATGGCCTCGGACACCCTCCCCCCCTTGGATTGCTCCACGAGGGCTATGATGCAGCCCCCTCCACCGGCTCCGGTTAGCTTCGCCCCAAGAGCTCCAGCCGACCTCGCGGCGTAGACCATCCTATCCAGCTCTGGGGTTGAGACTCCGAGGGCTGAGAGGAGGCCGTGGTCGATGTCCATCAGCTCCCCAAGCCTCTTTAGGTCTCCGCCTTTAAGGGCCCTATAACCCTCCTCGGAGAGCTGGGCTATCGCATCTATGATGGCGTCCACCACATCTCTATGGCGCTCCCACAGTTTCCTCACCTTCGCCACAAGGGCTCCAGTTGATCGACGTCTCCCAGAGTCTCCTATGATTAGGGGGAGCTCCCCAACCTCGAAGCGCTCGAAGCCCCTTCCACGCTCATATCTCAGGGCGCCTCCATATGTGGAGATGTGGTTGTCGATGCCGCTCGGCGTCCCATGGACTATACGCTCCCCCTCATAGGCGATTTCGCATACGGCGTCGAGGGGGAGCTCCTCCCCTGAGAGGAGGCGTCCAACGGCTGCGGCCGTCGCCACGGCTATGGCTGCTGAGGAGCCTAAACCCTCGGCTGGGGGAATCTCAGATTCAACCCTGATCCTCAACCCCCTATGGGCTTCAAGTCTCTCCATGGCTTCGAGGGCTACAACCCTGATGGGGTTTAGGCTTCTCCACCTCTCTGGGCCACCCCTAATTGGGTGGTAGCGTCCATCGATGTCGAAGTATCCTGAGGCCCCGATGTCGGGTGCCTCTATCCATATCTGCTCGTCGTCTCGCATCTCAGCCCAGATATGCGCCCTGAGGTTGATGGCGAGGACGATGGCTGGGCCTCGATATACGACGCTATGCTCCCCGAGGAGTATCGCCTTCCCAGGGGCTGAGGCGTGGATCATCCCCTCTCTACCGGGTCAGCTTTATGGAGGCGTAGCCCACGACGGCTGAGTAGTCGCCTGTGATGTCGCCGCTTGTGTAGTAGGTCAAAAGCTCAGCCGAGTTGGCTCCAAGCATCTTAGCCGCCGTTATCGCTGCGGAGACAGGTCCATAGCCGCACATGGAGACTCCATAGCGTCTCACGGCTCCCTGAACCCCCTCCTCATCGAGGTTTAGAATTGCCTCGATGACCCTCCTATCATTCCGCTCAGCCCTCGATTGAGGTTCATAGTGGCTGAAGTCCGTTGACGCTATGACGACTATATCTCTCCCCCTTGCCGCCTCGGCTATTGCTCTGCCCACAGCCCTGCTGGTCTCCAGGTCCTGTAGGCCCATGCATATGGGGATGAAGCGGAAATCTGAGCCGTAGATGTATTGGAGGAAGGGGAGCTGAACCTCTATGGAGTGCTCCCTTAGATGGGCCATCTCATCGATGTCTATGATGTCTGAGGCCTTGAAGATGGCCTGGGCGAGCTCCCCATCGATCTCGACCACTCCGAGCGGCGTCTCCCAGCCGCCCTCACCCATCATCGCCACGGGGCTTCCAAGACCCGTGTGGTTTGGCCCGAGGATTATGAAGGTTGAGGGCCTACCGTCGAGGGCTAATTGATAGTAGCCATGGGCGGCTGCGGGGCCTGAATATATGTATCCGGCGTGGGGTGAGATGAGGGCGGCGATTCGACGATGTTCCACACCCCTCCCTGGGAGGCTTCCAGGGCCGAGTCTATGCCTGAAGCACTCCTCTATGCTCCTCCTCAACTCCTCAGGGTCGCCTGGATAGAATGATCCGGCGACCCAGGGTCTCCTAACCCCCATTCCGATGCCTCCCTCTCTAAATCGGGGTCTCAAACTCCTCGACGGGGACGGGGAGGTCTCCATCTGGTGGTATCTCACCCAACTCACGCTTGATCTCCCGGCATAGCAGCCAATAGACGAGGGCGAGGCTTCTACGCCCCTTATTGTTGACTGGGATGACGAGGTCGATGTTTGAGACCGTGTTATCTGTGCTGCAGAGGGCGACGACTGGTATCCCCATCTCCCCAGCCTCGGTTAGGGCCTGCTCATCAGCTATGGGATCCGTGATGACGACCGCCTCCGGCTCTATGTAGCCTGAGAAGTAGGGGTTTGTGAAGGTTCCAGCTGTGAATCTACCTGTGATCGGGATGGCCCCAGTCAGCTCGCAGAACTTCTCTACGGGTCTCCGGCCGTAATGCTTAGCTGAGACCACAACAACCCTGCTGAGGTTGAGTCTTGAGAGGAACCTCGCCGCCACCTTAATGCGTTGACAGGTCTTCTCAACGTCGAGGATGAAGAGGCCGTCCGGTCGAACCTTATAGATGTAGGGCTCCATATCCCGCATCTTAATCCTCGTTCCGATGTGGATTCCGGCTGAGAGGAGCATCTCCTGGGGGAGCAGAAGCTCAGCCTCACCCTCCTCCGGCAACTCTACCCCTCCTTAAACGTAGACCTATCCCTCTCCTCATAGAGCCTCAAAATCTCATCGATGAGGTTGACGTGTGAGAGCAGCATCCTCCTGCAGCAATACCGGGTGACGCCGAGGTCGTCGAGGACTGCCGCAGGATTCTCCCCCGCAGCCACCCTCCTGGCGAACTCCTCCCACTTATCGCCGATGACCTTACCGCAGGAGAAGCATCTAACCGGTATGATCATTCAAGACCTCCCCGCCCAACAGAGTAAGCTGAGTGACCCCCTTATAATTTTTAAAGGTAGCGCCGCTCCGACATTTTCACCCAGCCCTCCATGGAGCCCTGGTCGGAAATCCTTATAGAGACCCTGGGATGCGGATGAGGCTGAGAGACGTATAAGGCTGTGGGCTGGAGGCCCGGAGAAGGAGGATATCGATTGGTCGAGGTATCGGAGGGCCTTCGCCTGGTATGATGCCTCAAACCCCGAGAACTTCGGAAGCTACAAGCTGCCTCATCACGATGTCATCGACGGCCGCCTCCACGTCGTGTGGAGGGGCGTCGTAGCAGCGATGCAGAGCTTCCTCGGGGCGAGGGGAGGCGTCGACATACCTGAGGCAGATCGAAGAGCCGTCTATGAGCATCTCGCCCGGTACTACAGGGAGTTTGGACGTGAACCACCAGAGTTCAAGGCCTCATGATCCACATGGGTGGACGGGGATTCGGGCCCCCGGGGCTCAGCCCCAAAGCCCGAGGGAGAGGAGGTGGTGGAGATGGAGGTGGAGGAGCTTAGAGCCTAGCTGGAGTCGCTGCGCCGGAGAGTTGAGAGGGTTGAGAGATTCCTGGAGGCCTCTCAGAGGCCTAAGGCGAGACCAGGCGAAGTCGATGAGGTGAGGTCTGCGATGGAGGAGGCTCGGCTGAGGCTCTTCGGATATAGGAGGGAGATCTAATGGCGGCTGGCGACGTCAAATATGAGTATGCCCTATGGCTTCTACCAGTCGCCAGGGCTGCGGCGGCTGACATCTCTAAGGGGCAGCTCGTCTCCCTAAGTGGTGGAGCTCCAGCCGCAGCGGGGGATCACGCCCCCTTCGGCGTCGCCATAGAGGATATAGCCTCCGGGGAGGATATGAGGGGTAAGGTTGTCATCAGCGGCGTAGTGGAGGTCGTAGCGGGAGGCCCGATATCTGCTTTGAGCTATGTGAAGGCCGGTGACGGCGGCAGGGTTGTGGACTTCGTCGAGGGAACTGATGCCGAGAGCCTCATCGCGGGGATAGCCCTCGACTCGGCATCGGGCGATGGAGACGTGATCAGGCTGCTGTTGAGGTGAGAAGAGATGGCGGATATCAGGGTTTGGAGGTCTCCAATCACAGGCGGCTACTATAGGCAGAGGAGGCCGATGATCTATGAGGCTCAGGCCCTGACGCCGAGCGATGTCGAGGCCATAGAGGCAGCGACGGTTCTCGACGAGGTCATAGGCCTCGCCAGACCCCAGTATAGGCTGAGACGTATATGCCGTGAGGTGAGGATGGAGCGCCTAACGGCGAGGATCGACATCGCCAGGAGGCTGACGGGTCAGGAGAAGGTTCCGCCGATGGTGGAGGCCGAGCTATCAGCCGAGGCCTATGAGGGCATAGACTTCAACCTCTGGAAGAACGTCGTACACGTAGTCATCAGCGATGAAGCCAGGATGAGGGCTGCCCGCGACATCCTAAGGCTTCACGTCGAGGACGCCGCCAGGGAGCTGGCAAGGATGGAGAATAAGCAGATAGCAGAGGAGCTGGCTAAGGCCCCCGAGGTCTCAGCCTCAGGCCCCTGGGACTCCATGACCGGAGGAGTAAGCGACTACAACCCCTTCAACGACCTCCTAAACGTCTTCAACGCCCTGAAGGCTGAGGGCTATGAACCAGACTACGCCGTGATGCATCCAAAGACCTGGGGAGGCTTCATAACGAACACCTATGTCCGAGACCTCGTCCAGGCTGGCATCGCAGCCCTCGGCAGGGAGGGTGGAGAGTTCACGATTCCAGGTTACCCCTCCGTGAGGGTTGTCGTCGACCACGCCGTCACACCGGATACGAGCTGCTATGTGCTCTGCTCAACGGCTCCAGCCATCGTCCTCAGCGTTGGGCCGACGGAGGCGGCTTAATATAGAGATGAAAGGGCTGGCTACTACGCCTATATCATAAGGCAGTGGCTTCAGCCGAGGCTCGTCGTCGAGGAGGCTGTGAGGGAGATAACGGGTGTGCATAGCTAACCCCCTTTTTCTCAGGTGTCCCGATGATTGGGTTAAAGCAGCTTTAACCTAATGGGGGTGGGAGGCTGTCCTACTCGGAGCCGAATGATGTGAGGAGGCTCATCGATACGAGTCTCAGCGATGAGGAGATAGCTGAGATAATAGAGCTATGCGACTCCGAGATAGATCATAGGATAGGGCCTCAAAGCCTCTCAGACCCCCTCATTAGGAAGCTGTCAGCCCTCTTGGCCGCTAAGATGATTAAGATGAGGGAGCCGAAGGCGAGGGCCATCGGCGAATATCGGGAGGAGTCCGGAGACGTATTGGAGGTCTGGGAGCGTGAGATTGAGCGCATCTTCAGGCTCTACGAGGCCTTTAGGGTGTCGGCTACGAGGTATCGATGCATAGAGGAGCCGAGGAGTTGAGGGTGAGGCATATGCGCCAAACCCTCGATGAGACCCTGAAGTCTGTCTCCATGATCCTAAGCCTACTCTCCTCCGAGTCGAGGAGGTGGAAATCCCTCTACATGGAGGCGATGGCCGTCGGGGTCTCACCAAGCGCCTTCAGAAACATCCTGGGATGGCTGCTTAGACATGGATACGTTGAGAGGCCGAGGAGAGGCCTCTACAGAGCTACGGAGAGGGGGAGGAGGCTCCTCGAAGTCCTTCCATGGAGGGGGATGGGCTGTAGAAGGATGAGGCTGGATGAATACATCGAAGCCGGATGAGGCTTTGAGGGCGTCTGCTCCACTATAAGCTTTTGATGAAAATCCCCATATTCAGTAAAACCTTAATATCGAAACCTCGATTAATCGAAACACACGGAGGATTCCTCGTGGCCGAGATGATCGATGAGGTGCTGGAGAAGAGCCTTGGGAAGACGGTGCTGATAAAGCTGAGAAGCGGCAGGTTGCTCAGGGGCGTCTTAGAGGGCTTCGATCAGCATATAAACCTCGTCCTAAGGGATGCCGAGGATATCAGCGACCCTGAGAACACCGAGAAGATCGGCACCATAATCCTGAGGGGAGATAACGTCGTCATGATCTCACCGCCGCCTTGAGGGGTGAGCCATCATGCCGACGAAGCATGCCATCCACCATGGCAAGAGGGTTCACATACGATGTAGACGCTGTGGACGGAGGGCATACCACATCAGGAAGAAGCGCTGCGCAGCCTGCGGCTTCGGAGCCTCTAAGAGGCTGAGGAGATACTCCTGGAGCCGTAAGACGCTGAATAGGTCGAGGAGGATCGTCTAAGCCCCGCCGAGGTTTCCCAGAAGCTGTGGATATCTGAAGAGGCTGTCAGCCGCTATAGTGGCCACCCTACACCCCTCGCCGAGAATCTCAGCCACCTTGAGGGCTGCATATACTGCGGCTCCGGTTGAGGGGCCGACGAGCAACCCCTCGAGGTTGGCCAACCTTTTCACGGTCTCTATGGCTGAGGATCGAGGCACCTCCATAACCTCATCCACGAGCTCCCTATTCTCCAGGTAGAATCTCGGCTTTATGGCCTTGGATAATCCCCCAATCCTATCCTCATATAGGGGCTCTCCATGTATGAGGGCTGAACCCCTCGGGACGACGCCTATGATCCTCATCGATCCGAGCTCCTCCCTCAGCCGTCTCCCGATCCCTATTATGGTGCCTCCGGTTCCTATGCCCATGACGAAGGCGTCAAGCTCCCCCCTCATCTGCTCGATGATCTCAGGGCCCGTCGTCTCATAGTGGGCCCTGATGTTGGCCTCATTCTCGAATTGATTTAGGAAGACCCCTCCCCTCTCCTCAGCAAGCTCCCTCGCCCTCTGGAACTGCTCCTCCTCCCTCTCTATCCGTATGGTCTCAGCCCCCAGAAGCCGGAGGGCCATCTCCCTGATCTCGGAGACCTCCGGCTCCAGGATGAGTAGAGGCCTTAAGCCGAGCCTCGAAGCGATCCAGGCGACGGCTGTTGCTGTGTTTCCGCTGCTCGCCTCGACGACGTAGTCCCCCCTCCTCACCTGACCCCTCTCAACGGCGTCTCTGATCATGTAGTATGCGACCCGATCCTTATGGCTTCCACCCGGATTGGTATACTCCAGCTTTAGATATAACTCAAAGCCCTCCGGTGGTAGATGCCTCAGCCTTATGAGGGGTGTCCCCCCGATGAGCTTCGACAGCGCCTGGAGCTCCTCCATCATATCATCCAAGGTAGGTCTCCCCCTATAAGAGGCCACTTCTTATATGGAGGGTTAGGTGACCCTCGCCCCGTTGGGTATCTCCCTATCGACGGTGAGTAGGGCCAATCTGCCGTCGTGCTCGGCTGCGAGGAGCATTCCGTTGGAGACTACGCCGAATATCTTAGCTGGCTTTAGGTTTCGGAGCACTATTATGCGCTTCCCCATCAACTCCTCCGCCGTGTAGTGGCCCACGAGGCCTGCGACTAATTGTCTAACCTCATCTCCCAGGTCAACCCTCATCCTGTATAGGCTTTTAGATCCAGGTATCCGCTCCACCTCCACGACGGTTCCAACCCTCATGTCAATCCTCTTGAACTCATCTATGGTTATGACATCACTCATCTCGACACCTCTACTTGATCGCCTTCAACTGCGCCTTATACATATCTATTATCTCCTTAACCCTCGTCGCATCCTCAGGCCCCTTATCGGTTCTCCAGCGGCCCGTGAACCTCGGGAACCTTATGGCCAGCCCCGACCCCTCCCTGATGACGTTGAAGGCGCAGGTGTGCGTCGGGCTTAGGGTGATCTCGTCGCCGATGACCTCTATGACGACAGCAGGCTCAAACCAGACATCCGCCTCCAGTAGGGCGTCAACCCTTGGATGCCTATGCTCTATCTGATACTCCCTCAACTTCTCAGGGAGCTCCGCCAGGTCTTTATCGGTGAATCCCGACCCCACCTTACAGACAGTTCTGAACGTGTCCGCCTCATGGTCGTAGGCCGCCGCCAGCAGCGCCCCATAGGTTCCCGCTCTCCGCCCTCGACCGTAGAAGGCTCCGACGATGACGAGGTCTACCGGCTCCACCATCTTGCTCTGATAGCTCCTCTTCAGCTTCACCCATAGCCATGACCTCGCTCCGGCTCTATAGATGGATTCATCGCTCGTCGATTTGACTACGAGACCCTCGCATCCCTCTGCGATCGCCTCCTCGAAGAAGCGCTCCATCTCCCTCGGGTCTGAGGTTATCAGCGCCCTCACCAGCTTGAAGCGGTCGGTCTGCTCGACGATCTCCTCAAGCCTTCTACGCCTCTCCGGATAGGGTTTGAGCGTTAGGTCTTCGCCGTCGACGTAGAGGCAGTCGAAGAGGTAGACGGCTATGGGATACTTCTCCATCATCTCCTCGATGCCATACTTCCGTCTCCTATGCATCAACACCTGAAACGGCTGGAGCTCCCCCGTCTCTGGGTCTATGGCCACCGCTTCACCTTCGATTATGGCTTCATGAGCCTTCACATGCCTCTTAGTCATCTCAACGGCGTCTGGATACATGTGGGTGATGTTCTCCAATCTTCGGGAGAATATCTGTATCCACTTCCCCCTCTTATGTATCTGGAATCTCTCCCCATCGAGTTTATACTCGGCTGAGCATCTCCCCTCCAGCTTATCGACGATCTCCTCAGGCGTTGAGAGTCTCTGGGCGAGCATCATCCTTATCGGCTTCCCTACGACGACCTTCACCCCCTCAACGGCCTCCAACCCCTTCTCGGCGAGGATTCTCGCTATATACCCTAGATCGCTGGTTAGGTTGTAGGCCCTCTCAAGCGTCGGCCTACTCTCCGTCGAGCCGGTGTAGGCGAGGGCGAGGGCGTCGAGGATGGTCATATCCCCAACGCCGAGCCTCAGCGTTCCGACGACCGTCCTCGCCAGATACCTCGCCTCCCTCGGCGTGGCGTTGCTCAGAAGCCCTATGAAGCGCTCGATCTTCCTCCCGGCGCTCCCCTTACCGGACTCCTTAGCGATCTCATCCAGGGTCTCATAGACCTCCTCCACGGTGAGGGGCTTATGGAAGAGGGGTCTGACCTTCTTCTCCGTAAGCGCCCGTTCAGCCACCTGCCCTATGTCTCCTTCCTCAGCCATCATGGCGTCGACCTCGCCTCGCTCCAGGCCCGTCGCCCTCGCTATGGCTTCGAGCGCCATCTTCTCCGCTATACCTATCTCAGGCTCCCCCATCCAGTCGGGGTGTATCTTCCCCTGCGTCAGGTAGATGACCTTCTCCAACTCCTCGGGCCTTGCATCCTTAAATAACTCGGCGAGTATCGAGATCATCTCCAACCTCTTCGTAGTGGCCTCCAACCTCTCATAGGTCTCAGCCAACTCTGCGTAGAGCATCAGGTTGAAGTTGGATTCGACACCTATAAAGCTCACCTAAATCGAAAACCACATCGACAAGAACCCATTTAACACAACTACAGAAAATTATGGCGTAAGAAAATCGAGGAAAACACAATCCCACCTCATTCTCGGAGATGCGATTTAATGGGAGGCTTTTCACCATAAATCCATCGATCAACGGATATATCCAACGCCCCAGAGCCTCCCCCAGAGATGAGCCTCCCCCTCAGGAATTACATGATCCGATAAATCTGAGAGCCTGAATCGGGAGGGGGAGAACCCGATATCCTTAAGGATTGAGGGAGGGAGGGTTAAGAGGG
This sequence comes from uncultured Candidatus Bathyarchaeia archaeon, assembly GCA_964525955.1. Taxonomy (GTDB): domain Archaea; phylum Thermoproteota; class Bathyarchaeia; order TCS64; family B23; genus B23. The sequence continues at coordinate 17,315 of CAZGKJ010000010.1, read as the reverse complement.
CATCTATATTGTCCCTCCTCCACGGAGCCCCATATATAAGGAGCCTCCACATCGCACGGATCCGAGGCCACTCTTGGGGTGTTGAGGGCTGGAGAGGAAGACCGTGGAGCTCCACCTGATGCCGGAGGCTGGGAGAACATCTACACCGTATATGTGAGGGATGAGGCTGGGAACATCCTCTCCAGGGGTTTCACCATAGTAGTCGAGGCGGGGGTGGAGCTCAAACTCCGCTGATCATCATATCCTCCATGATCGTCGCAGCATCTCTCATATCCCTATGGATGTGGAAGAGGTGGCCAAAACTATAATAGATGGTTGCCCCTTAACCCTTTAGCTCCCTAAAGGGGCCCTCACAGAAAGCCTCGGGGAGAGGTGGAGGAGTTGGTTAGAATCTCCTTCCTCGGTGGGACACGTGAAGTGGGGCGGAACGCCATCCTGGTTGAGTCAGATGGAGCTGGGCTTCTATTAGATTATGGGGTGATGCTCGACGAGGAGCCGGGCTTCCCAGCTCATGTTAGGGCGACGGATATCGACGGCATAGTCGTCACCCACGCCCACCTCGACCACTCTGGGGCGGTGCCCATCTTCTATCTCACGGAGCGTAAGCCCGTCTTCATAACCCCCATAACAGCCGAGTTGGTGAGGGTTCTCATAAAGGATTTTATAAAGCTGAGCGGCTACTACCTCCCCTTCGAGTATCTCGAGCTTGAAACCATGATGAGATGTCGGAGAGACATCCATTATGGAATGCGTATCAGGGTGAAGGACATCGTCTTCACGCCCATAAACGCTGGACATATACCGGGAAGCTTCATGGTTGATATGGAGGTTGGAGGTAGGCGCATCCTCTATACGGCTGACATAAACACGATAGACACCAGACTTGTGAAGGGGGCGAGGGTTCCAAGGAGACGCTACGACGTCGTCATCATAGAGAGCACCTATGCGACGCAGGAGCATCCAGATAGGAGAGACTTGGAGGAGGAGTTCATAAAGGAGGTGAGGAGCATCATCGATGAGGGTGGCCGAGTCCTCATACCGGCCTTCGCCGTCGGAAGAAGCCAGGAGATGCTCACCATCCTCCACGCCTATGGGTTCAGGAGGAACGTCTACATCGACGGCATGGCGAGGGAGGTCAACGAGATATTCCTCAGCTACCCAGACTACCTGAAGGCTCCGAGGGCCTTCATGAAGGCCCTCTCCACCGCCAGGGTCGTCAGGGGTTGGAGGGATCGCCGTGAGGCCCTGAGGAGGCCGAGCGTCATCGTCGCCCCCTCAGGCATGCTCCAGGGTGGGACTGCCATCTACTACATGGAGAACCTCGCCCTCGATGAGCGGAGCGGGGTTTTCCTCGTCAGCTTCCAGATACCTGGAACCGGCGGGGCCAAGCTGCTGGAGACGGGGAGATTCACCATTGGCGAAAGGGAGGAGGAGGTTAAAGCGAAGGTTAGACGCTTCGACTTCTCCAGCCATGCGGGCATGACCCAGCTCCACGACTTCCTAAGGGGGCTGAGGGGTGAGCCCAAGATATATGTGATACACGGCGAGGAGGAGAACTGTAAGGCGCTCGTCGACTGGACTGTGGAGGAGCTCGGCCTGGAGGCTCAGGCTCCACAGCAGGGAGATGAATTCGAGGTTTAGGTAAGGCTTAAAAGGTTTATGAGGGAATCCCTGAGATGCCCTCAACCTCGATTAGGAGGCTCCTAAGGGGAAACATCCTGATCCTAACAGTCAGCAGGATCATCTGGAGCCTATCATCAGCCATAGTCAGACCCTACCTCTCCCTCTATATCCTCGCCCTCGGGGGTAGCAAGCCCATCATAGGCTTTGTAAATGCCCTTGGAAACCTCGCCGGAATCTTCCTCTATCCCATAGGGGGATACATCGCCGACAAGGCTGGGAGAGCCAGGCTGGTTGGATTCTCAACCCTCCTCTACGCCTCCAGCTTCCTCATCTTCGCCCTCGCCCCAGATTGGAGATGGATCGCCGCAGGCCTCATCTATCAGCAGCTCGCCCTCTTCTACATGCCAGCCCTCAACGCCATAATGGCTGACTCAATACCCGTGGGGGTGAGGGGTCGAATACTATCGTTGATGATCGCCATCCCGGGAGCCGTGAGGATCATAGCCCCCTACATCGGAGGTCTATTGATAGCCGTCTACACCCTCAGGCCAGCGATGAGACTCGGCTTCACCATCAGCTTCATCCTCGGCGTCGTCGTCGCCGTGATGAGGCTGAGATACCTCCAGGAGACCCTGAGGGGAGAGGGGATGGGAAGAGACATCCCGGGGATATTCAAGGCCGCCTACGCCGAGATCGCCGTCTCCCTCCGATGGATAGGGTCCCATATGCGGGGCTACACGGCCCTCGCCATCCTCCTAATCCTCGTGAACAGCATAGTCATGCCCTTCTGGGTCGTCTATGCGACGGAGGTCATCGGCCTCACCCCCTATCAGTGGGGTGTGATACTCCTCATCGGGGGAGTCGTCAGAACCGTGATGAGCCTCATGGCTGGAAGCCTCGTGGATCGCATCGGGGCTAAGACCTGTATGATGATCGCCTTCGCCGTGGCGGCCCCCTCCATGATCCTCTTCACCCTCTCAAGGGGCTTCCTCCAGGTCTCCCTAATATATGTGGCCCTGAGCCTCGCAGGCGTATTCCTCTGGATCGCCACCTCCGTCCTCCTCGCCGATACGATACCCAGAGCCATTAGGGGGCGTATAATGGCGGCTCTTGGGCAGGGTGTGGGCATAGGTATAGCTGGTGGAGGATACGCCAGCGGCTTCCTCCTCTTCATCCCCATGACCCTAGGCTCCTCCACAAGCGGCTACATCTACCAGCTAAACCCAGCCTACCCATGGCTCATCCAATCCATAGCGCTGACGACGATCCTCATCCTCGCAGCATGGCTCATCAGGGAGCCTGAGCGGGCTGAGGCTTAGAAAGATAAAAATATCCCTTCAATCCCTTTGAGGGAGGCGGAATGCCGAAGGAGATATTCAACCCAGAGAAGTTCCTACGCATAGCCGAGAGGGCTTCGGAATGCAGAATAAAGCGTTTAGGCGACGTGATGAAGCTGAAACTGAGAACCAGGAGATACCTATACACGCTTAAGGTCAGCGTCGAGGAGGGGGAGGAGCTCCTGAAGAAGATTAAATGCCCGAAGAGGGAGGTTTAGACGATTTTCCAGTTGATTTAAGGGACTTCTCCACATAGGTGAGGGTGGATCGAAGGTCTAGGAGCTCTATATATCTCCTGGATAGGTCTGCGAGGGCCTCCTCCTGGTCTCCATAGATGATGACGCCCTCGTTGAGGAGGGTGTAGAGGACTCCCATGGGGGCTGAATCGATGTGTATGAGGTCTATGGAGGACTCAGGGCAGCCTAGGGCCTCAGCCAGATCCATGAGGAGCCCCCCCATCTCCAGGGCGCTTTTAAGCTCCACTGAGACGGCTATGTCATAGTCCCTCCCAGGTTCACCCCTAGCCCTTGAGCCGAAGAGGAGTGCGTATCTCACCCCATATCTCCTGAAGACCTCCTCGACTCTCCTCAACTCCCTCGGGTCTATCTCATCGGCGTCGATGTATCCCCTCAATTTATCCAGGACTATTGGCAGCCGCTCCTCCATCTCCCTGAAGGCCTCCTCCTCCAGCCTCCTATCCATCCTCGCATATCCATGGACTAGGAGGTTCCTGAAGCCAGCCAGCTCTACTAGGAAGGTTTTATGTTCCTCACCGATGAGGCTGGAGATGAATTCGGCTATCCCCCTATAGGTCTCGGGTTTGCCTCTTCCAAGGTAGACGGCTAGCATAGCTCCAAGGTCTAGGAGGGATTGGATCAGGAGTTGGGCGATCCTCTCAAGGGCGTAGAGGCTTTCCCCCCTCCCCCTAAACTCCTGGAAATCCCTCAGATATCCCTCAAAGAGCTCCAGTTGCCTCCTAACCCTCAACCCCTTAGGCTTAACTCCCCTTAGATATTTAGAGTTCCCCATCGTCGATGATCCGGGGGACTATCCGGTTGTGGAAGAAGTTGGAGAGCATCCTAAGCCTCGTTAAGGTATCCCCCCTAGAGCCTAATAGGAGGCTTGTAGCCCCCCTCAGCTCCTCCCTGAGCCTCCCAGGCAGATGCTTCAAGGAGTCCTCCAGGAGAACCTCAGCCTCGGACTTAACCCCCAACAGGGGAGCTAGACATCCAACCCCCTTCAACATCTGAGCCGCATAGAGGGCCTTTTCCCCAGGGGTGGAGAGACGCCTCCAGGCCTCAACCTCCTCCCTCGACGGCTTGACGACATACTCGGCATAGGCGAATTGGCAGTCGATGAAGCCGTGACCGACGAGTAGGCGCTCAACCTCAAAATCCTTCACGGCGATGCTCAAGAGGTAGAGCAGGGTCTCAGCCAGCTCCCTTGAGCCGCCGAGAAGTTCAGAGGCCTTTAGGAGGCTTCTGGGCATGGGGAAGATGTAATGCTCAAGGGAGCCGTGAAGCACCGAATGTCCAGCCTCATGCCTCAAACCGCCAATCTGAAGGAGACGGGGAAGCCCCCTCATCCCTTCGAGGCAAATCATGATCCTCGGAGTCCCCCTCCAGGCATCATGCGTAGCGAAGAAGCCCAACCCCGAAACAGGCCCCCTAACGCCGACGGAGGCAGCCTCCTCAGCCAAGGCGGCATCCATCATCGAAGCCCTCTCGAAGATCCAGAGCTCCAGAAGCTCAGGTCGACCAATACGGCGATAACAATCCTCCAGCACTTCCAGAATCCACTCGGCGATGGAGTCATCGACGGAGCCGAACCTTGAGAGGAATATCCTAGTCAACGTGGATTAGAGGGGAGGGGTGTTGAATAAGCCTTCCCGGGGTGATGGACGCCTTATAAGTGGTGGCCACTTATAACGTGGAAAATTTTTAAGGGGGCTGGTGGGCCGGGCAGGATTTGAACCTGCGACCCTCGCCACGTCAAGGCGATGTCATACCCCTAGACCACCGGCCCAGGCCACTGATCGTTGAGGCTTCCTCCCTTATCTTTTTGTCGTTTAGCTCTCGACTTTAAACCTTATCGCCGGTGGAGGGTGACTATGATCTGTGAGGCTTCACCCGGTTCTCCTTGTGTCTCTGGTCTTTATTGCTCTGTTCTCCATCGGTGTCTTTACTTGGCTTTGGGGTGGTTTTGGGGGTGGTGTTAAGCCTGGTGTCGGCGTGGGGGTTCCCCCTCCCGATGTTGGCCCTGAGGAGGATGGGCCTTGGAATCATAGGTTGCTCATCGCCTTCTCCGAGGATGGTCGGCGTTGGCTTAGGACCTATAGGGTGTTAAGCGATCAGGCTTCGGTTCCCGATGTCATCGTCGATTCCAAGGGTCGGATTAGGGTGTATTATGCTGACTATTATAATTTGGGGGTTATCCTCGCCATCTCAAGGGATGGTGAGAGGTGGCGCTACATCAGGGTTAAGGGCCTAAACGCCTCCTGGGTTGACCCCGATGTGGTTCTGCTCCCCGACGGCCGTTATAGGCTGTATGCCTCCTATATGCCGCTCCATGGGCCTCAAGACCGAATACTCTCAGCCATCTCCAGGGAGGGCATCCACTTCAAAGTGGAGCCTGGATGCCGATACCATCAGCCAGGGCGACTCGTAGTTGACCCAGACGTCTTCTACTTCCAGGGGAGGTGGTATATGATCATCGGCCCAAGGCTCACCCTCCTGGAATCGGAGGATGGATTAACCTTCACACCCGTCGGAGACCTACCATTAGAGGGGGCGGTTTCATCTACGATAATCGTCGACGGGAGGCTGCGAATCTACTATCATCGCCTCGAAGCCGATGGGAGACTCCACATCTACATGGCTGAAACCAGAGACCTAAAGGAGTGGAGCGTCGAGCAAGTCCTCCCCCCAGGCCCTCAAGGCTCCCTCGACGCCTATGGGGTTGGAGACCCAGCCGTGGCGGAGCTCCCCGATGGGGGCTACATCATGATCTACAAGACCTGGATAGAGCCTCCACCATGGATCAGTGGAGGGTGACAAGCCCCATCTTCTCATAGAGCCTGAAGAGTTCGATGAGGTATTCGAGGTTGCAGCGTCCGATCTCGAGTTCTATGAGCCTTGCGATCTCCAGTAGGCTTCGTTGGCCGTCGGCCCAGTATTGGGCGAGGACGCCCTGTATCTGGCTCTCCTTATATTTTCGATTCAGCCTCCAGTAGGCCTCTCGGTCTTCCCTTGGCAGCTTTCTCAGCCAGGGCCCGATGGAGATGGGTCCCCTAAATTTTCTCTTAGGCCTTATGGCGTCGGCCTCGATCTCTATCCGTCGCTTACGCCTCCTAATCCTCCTCAGCCTCAGACCCCTCTCGGATGCATAGTCCCTGATCACCTCCTCTATGCGGTTGGCTTCTCCCTCGGCTGTATCCCTCAGCGTCCTACGGCATCTCTCCATCGCCTTCTCATCCAGCTCCACGCCCAGCCTCCCCATCGACTCCAGGGCCTCTATCCCCCTCTCAGCCTCGTATAGGAGCTCCCGCCTCGCCCCCTCCAGGACCTCAGCTAAGACCCTCTCAGCCCTCTCACCTTCAGCCTCATTCAGCGCCTTGGTTAGGATTCTCTGACCCCGCTCGAGGATTCGTCTCCGATATCTGTTGACCGTCTCCTCCATCATCCACCTCGCCTCGACTCTTCCCGCTGAGGCGATGAAGTAGGCGTAGGTAGCTGCCATAAGGGCTGTTCTCCCCAGCATCCCTGGGTCAACCTTATCGACGGTGTCGAGGCTGGTGTGATAGAACCTATCAGGCCACTGGATGATCATGGGGCATGGAACCCCGACGGAGGGGTCTGAGAATATGTAGTGGTCGCTTCCGCCGGAGAAGGGGGTGACGGCCCACCTGTAGAGGGGGTAGGCAGCGGTTCCGGAGAAGTTCTTGAACTCCCCCTTCAACTCATCCAGGATGGCCTCGAGGAGGGGGTTGACATAGGATGCGGAGGCGTCGGGCGTCCACTCCAGGATGAGGCTGCTCCCGCAGAGCTCTTGGTTTTCGCCCACCATGTCGAGGTTCAGGGCGGCCACCATCTTCCCGATGCGATGCTCGTTTTCGGCGAGCCAGGCGTAGGTTCCCGTCATCTCTGGGACGAAGAGGAAGCGGATAGTCCTCCGAGGTCTTTTGAGCCTTCCCTCGGCGATCAGCTTCTGAAGCGCCCTAGCGGCCTCCATGGCTGCGGCGCATCCGGAGGCGTTGTCGTTGGCTGAGGGCTGGGGGTGGCAGATGTGGGCGACTATGACGACCTCCCCTTCATCCTCACCCTTGATCCAGGCCTCTCCAACCTCGAGGCTTCCCCGTTTAAAGCCTGAGTCAACCCTCGCCCAAACCTTCACGGATTTCCCCATCCTCCGCTGCCTCTTGATGAGGTCTCTGAGCCATCTCCCCCTCCTGGGTGAGAGGACGAATCCGAAGCAGGGCTTGGTTTCATAGGTCCACCAGAAGCTGGTATACTGCAGCGCATCGTCGAGGTCTCCCTCCCTCCGCACAGGGGGGAAGAGCCTCATGCCGTAGTAGATGATGCCTATGGCTCCTCGATCCTCAACGGCCAACTCATAGACCCTGCTGATACGTCCATCGGTGAGGACTATACGCCCCTCGACATCTAGGCCCCTATAATCCCGTGGCTCCTCCCCCCTGCCGACGTGAACCACCTTAGCCTCCACGCCTTCAGGAGGCGTCGGATAACTACGCTGGATGAGGCTCAGCTTAGACTCAGACCACCTCGCCAGAGGCCGCCTCTCCGACTCTGGTTCACGGAGCCAGAGCTCCGCATCCCTGCACCACCACTCCCTGAAGAGGAGGCAGCTCCAGGCATAGCTCTCACCATCAGCCGGATAACGCCTCACCTCAGCCTCAAGGCCATAACCCCTCAAAGCGTCGACGACATACTCAACAGCAGCCCTAAATCCAGGACTCCCCTGAATACGATGATGACGAGTGATCTCAGAGACGAAGCCTAGGGCTATCTCACCGGAAACCTCACCCCTCAACTCCTCCAAAACCGACTTAAACATCGATCAAGACTCCACCCAAAACTTAAAAAGCCTCAGGGAGAAGACTTAAACCTTTATAGAGGGAACCGGTCTCTATCATAGCGGCCGCGGTAGCTCAGCCTGGGAGAGCGTCCGGCTGAAGACCGGAATGTCCCCGGTTCAAATCCGGGCCGCGGCACCATTCATCGTTAAGAAGGCAGAGTGGGCTGAGAAAAATGGTTATGATGCCATAGTTATCAATGCATGATGGATCCTGCAGTAAGAGCGGTGAAGGAAGCTGTAGACATACCTATCGTAGGTGCAGGTGAAGCAGCTAGACGGATAGCTCCTCTACTAGGGATAAGGTTGCCATCATTTATCCAAGGGGATAACTTCCTGGAGTTGAGGAGTGATCCAGAAAACTTATCAAGAATTGTTGAAGAATGCTTTTCGAACTCGGATTGTCTCATAGTAAGAGAGGGTAATCTAAAACGCATCTGCTTTTTGCCTCTTCCATCATCTCAGAGTTTATTTACTTCTCGACTCAAGGGAGTAAAATCAGGAAAGGCGTGGGACATCCTTTGCCTCTTTTCCATCACGCTTAAGGCCTTTGGAGGTCTATCTCGGTTGATATGGGTGAGCGATGGGTTCACACCGCCTGTGCTATGTGTGTAGGTGCCCCGATGAGGGTTAAGGTGAGAGATGGGAGAGTCGTCGACATCAGGGGTGAGGAGCTACCTGGATGGGATGGACGGCTGTGTGGCAAGGCCTTCGCCGGAATCCTAGGCCGGGTCTACGCTCCAGATCGGATCCTACAGCCTTTAAAACGGATTGGGGAGAGGGGTGAGGGGAGATTTATTCCCTGTACATGGGATGAGGTCATCGAGGCCGTCGCGGAGAGGTTAAGACATTACATCCAGGAGGGTCATCCGGAGAGCTTTGAGATATGGTGGGGGTGTCCAAGGCAGCAGGATAACATGTATTTCATACATTACTGGAGCGCTGTCATGAGGACTGGAATATCCTACATCCATGGCCAAATCTGCTTTGGAGATCACCTCGTGGAGAAGGTTGTCACCTTCGGCGGGAATCATGCCTCAAGCCTCGTCCATGGCGTGGCCGACCTGTTGAGGACGAGGATCGCCGTGATAGCGGGGCAAAACTTCCCCGGGACAACTCTCTTCGCATCTTCCTGCGCCGTTCCAACCTACGCCCTCGTAAATGAGGCGAGGAGGAGGGGCTGTAAATTCATAGTTGTCGACCCAAAGCTCAGTGACACCTCTCCTTGGTGCGATGAGTGGATACCGATACGTCCTGGCTGCGACGCTGTGATGGTGATGCTGATGATCAAGACGCTGATCGACGAGGCCTTGATCGATGAGGATTTCCTACTGAGGTATACGAATGCCCCCCAGCTCATAGGGGAGGATGGGAAGGCCGTGCGGGATGGGGAGGGGCGCTACCTCGCCTGGGATGAGGAGTCCTCAGCTCCAACGCCTCTACCACCCGCCGGTGAGAGGGGCGGCATCACCCTCGGCTTAGGGAGGATCTTGGAGGTTGAGGGGGTCGATGGGCCGGTTAGATGTAAGACGGCTCTACAACTCCTCTACGAGGAGGCTGAGAGAACCGTTAAGGAGCATGGATGGAGGATAGCGGAGATAAAGGAGCGGGTAATCCAACTCGCACTAGAGCTAGGAGCGAATAGGCCCTCAGTGGTGGTCTACCCCGGCTTCACCTCTGGGAGATACTCTAATTGGTTCCAGACCCTAAGGGCCTACAGCGCCCTAAACCTTCTTTTGGGCAACATAGATAGGCCGGGTGGCTTCTATATATTGAAGCATATCTACAACCTCGGGGTTGGATGGCCGAGGCCTCCAGAGGTTCCAGATTATCTGGAGGGGAGGGAATTTGTCCCAGGGCCGTGGGGAAACCTTATGGATAAGAGGTTGATCGATAAGGCTCCATGCTATAAGACCCCGAGAGATTTCCATCCCTCAACTCAGGCTTTACCCTGGCTTCACTTCAAGGCCATAGAGGAGGGGAAGATCAGGGCGATATTATCTACGGCGGAGAACTCCGCGGTAACCCAGCCTGACTCCAAATGGGTTTGGGAGTGTCTTAAAAAGCTAGACCTCATCGTAGTCGGGGATCAGCTTCCCAAGGAGTTCATAGATCTCGCCGACTACGTTATCCCAGAGGCATCCTACATAGAGAGATTCCATCTATATCAGAGGAGTTATCTAGGCGTCGATGATCGAGAGCATCTCATCATATACATGCGCTCAGCGGCAATACCTCCACAGGGAGACTCAAAGCCTCTAAGCTGGTTCCTAATAAAGGTGGCTGAGAGACTTGGGATGAACCGCTTCTTCAAGGATTTAGACTTGGAGTATGGATGGTGGGATAGAATGTTGAGGGAGGCAGGTCTCTACCCAAGGGTTACCAGCAGAAGGCTCATCGAGGAGGGCCCCTACCATGAGAGTCATCCCCTAGAGTATAATGTGCTATTCAAGCCTATAGGGACGAGGAGTGGGAGATTCGAGATATATTCAAATGAGCTGTCAGAGGAGTGTTACCACAACCCTAAGTCACGGTGGTTTGGAAATCCCCATGTTCACCCTATACCTCGATACATCCCAATAGCGGAGCCGAGGGGGAGGGACGAATTCTATCTGATAGGGGGTAAAGCCGTATGGCATCAGAAGAGTGCAACTCAGCATAACAGGGCGTTGATGGAGGATGCCATAGAGGCTGGATGCCCATATACGGCGATATACATAAACGCGGAGAGGGCGAGGAAGCTGGGTCTCCGAGATGGAGACCTAGTGGAGCTCGAATGTGTTGGGCCTAGAAGCGAGGACGATCCCTGCGTAATAGATGAGAGAGCGATAGGGGTGAGGGAGAGGGGGAGGATAAGGTTGACGGAGGCCCTCCATCCAGACGCCCTCTGGATATACTTCGCAGCCGGACATAGGTCGAGGCTTATGCTGAAGAAGGCTGGGGAGGGCGTGGTGATGAATATGCTAATCCCCTACAGCGTCTCCCCCTACTCAGGAGGATGTGGAAAAAACTACTCCATCGTGAAGCTGAGGAGGGTGGAAGATTGACCAGATATGCCTTGATATTCGACCTGAATAGATGCGTGAGATGTAGAACCTGTTACATCGCCTGTAAATGGGAGCATGGCATCCCCTTTCATCCCAGGGATGAGGCGCATCCACGTGAGTATTATCGACTGAGATATGTCTCATGGGAGTGGGGCTCCTACCCAGATGTGAGGAGGTCTCACATACCCATAATATGTATGCACTGCGACGATCCCCCCTGCATAGACTTCTGCCCTACCCAGGCGATAGTTAAACGGGAGGATGGGATAGTATATGTCGATAAGGAGAGATGTAATGGATGTGGCGTCTGCGTCCACGTCTGCCCCTATGGAGCCCTCTATATAGGGCCGGATGGGAAGGCTGATGGATGCGATCTCTGCGTCGATAGGGTGGATTCAGGCTTGGAGCCGAGATGTGTTGAGGAATGCCCTGCAAGGGCGATAATATTCGGAGATCTCGACGATGAGGGGGGCGTGTTCATAGGCTTGTATTCTCTGGGGAGGCGAGGCCACTTCTCCTTGATGGCGTGAAGGGGACATCTGTATATTACGTGCCGTCGAGAAATGAGCGGTGGGATGAGCTGCCAAGGGATATGAACTTCCTGAAGGCACTGGGAGAGCGGAAGAGAGACCTACCGCCGATCAAGGGCCTAATCCGAGGTTGACGGCGTTCCTCAGTAGGCGTAGGGTTCCAAGCTTCTCCGGGTCGACGCCTCCCTCACTGCTCCCCTCTGGATGGGGGCTGAAGAGGATGACGAGGCCCTCACCAAATCGGGCTGAGACTATAGCGGCTGAGCCATCATCATAGACCGCTACGACCTCAACGCCTCTACCAGCCGTCATGTGGGGGCCATTCTGATACCATATCCTAATCCTCTCAGGGCAGCCCTCCACCAGGGGGTGAGATGGATCTACGACGCTGATCTCCACGACGCCTACGCCCCTCACCCTCCTGTTGATTACATTTATGATGCCAAGCCCCTCGGGGCGGCCTGGAACCTCGACACGCTCAGCAGCGATGTAGGCTCCGGCGCAGATGCCGATGTATAGGCCACCACCCTCGACGAATCCCCTTATCTCCTCCAATCCCCCTGAGCCGAGGGCTGAAACAATCTCAGCAGTATATCCCCCGGGGACTATCAGCACCCTACATCCCCTCCTGAGAGCTCCACGATGAATCGCATCCTCATCAACCTCCCTGTAGGGTATGCCCAGCCTCTTCAGGGCATCCTCCACATCTCCCGCCAGGATGGCTCCCGAGCCCGCATAGACGTATACCTCAGCCCCCTGACCTGGCCTCCTGATCATGGAGATGGCTACCCCGATAGCGATGGGGAGGAGGATTAGAAAAATTAGATGGCTCCGCCTCATGCCGCTATAGCTTCTTCAGTATCCACCTCTCCTTTGCGTAGCCCGTTTCCTTAGAGGGCTGCTCGAGGGTGAGGTCCTCGATCTTGGCTCTGAGGCCGCATAGCTCCTTTAGGGCTGCGAACATTAGATTCGTCATTATATGGCTTGGGCTTGCCCCCTCGTTGATCAGCCTCATAGAGGACTCTATGACGGAGACGCCGAACATCTCTATGATAACCTCATCCTCAGCCACCTTCGTCAACTGTATTTTGGCCATGTAGCCCATCTCCTCAAGGAATTCGCCGACCCTCCTCAAGACGTCGTAGGGCTCACGGCTTGGGAACTCTATACGTTTCTGGAGCTCCCTGAAGCCGATCTCGCCGACATGTCTGAAGAACTCCTCAGCTGCCTCCTTGCCATGGAGCTCTGAGTAGGCCTTACAGATGTTGTAGTTGATGAAGTCGAGGAACTCCGGCCTCACCATCCTTATAGGAGTCTCCTTAGACACCGGAGGACACCGAGATCAAACCCCTCCACCGAGACTTATCTCTTTCCACTCTCCACCCTGTGGAGTTGAGGGCTCGTCGAGGTGGACAACATTTATTTAAAACTATCTGGAGCTCCACTAACTCATCTACTCTGAGGGGCAGCCAAAGAGACCCCTATTTTTCTCCCTCCATGGCTGGGATTGGGGTGGAGACCCACCCGAACGCCTTTATCGTATGTGCATCGATGAACTTGGTAGGCTTAATCTCCACAACATCACAGTCTTTAATGTTAAGCGTTTGATAAGGGGCTTCCTAGTTTTATGGGGTCAGATGGGCCGAGTTGTGGCCAGAAGGAAGGGATGGGAGGAGGAACTGGCCGATAAAATAAGGAATAATGCAGATACGCTGGAGAGATTTAGAAGCCTAGACCACTCCAGGATGATTTATTCAGATATAGGATGCGACATGCTCAGAGAACGGAATCTAGGGATTGTATACGCCGCTTTCTTAGTCTTCAGCTAGTACAGCTCCCGAATAAGTGGTATATATTGCCTCCAGTTACAACTCTACCTATTACTTAAGGCTCACTCTGGAATCGCTCTTATTTCAAGCGATATTTATTTAGATTTATCGTTAAATTATATTAACTATTAAAGGCCTTCTTTCTAATTGCTTATTGAAGGGAAGTTTGCTATTTCTTTAAAACTTAATTAAAAAATTTATATGATAATTGCCATTTCCGTAAAACGGAGAGGATCTTTAATGGGGATGAGTAAGAGGGCAACCATTGCTTTGTCAATCGTTGTCGTTGCGATTATCGTAGGAGTCGCAGCTTACATCCAAATGAGGCCTAAGCCAACTGCACCTCCACCCACGCCGTCGGTAGCGGTGCAGGTAACCCACTCGGATGTCATAATATTCGCTGATCCAAGCGAGTCGTTCTCAAACGAGATAATAGTGCTTAACAACGTCTATGAGAAATTGGTGCACTACATTACAGCAGAGGACAGGTTCGTCCCTCAGCTCGCAACAAGCTGGTCCGTTTCCGAGGATGGTTTAGTCTGGACTTTTGAGTTGAGGCGGGGAGTTAAGTTCCATACTGGCAACGAGTTTAACGCATACGCTGTAAAATATTCCCTTGAAAGAACTAAGAATATGGGTGCTGGTCCAGCCTTCATCCTCGATCCTATAAAGGAGATTAACGTCATAGACGACTATACAGTTCAAATTGTGCTAGAATACTCTGCGCCCCTCCTTTCCATACTTGCATCTCCTTATGGTGCCTTCATCATGGATCCCGTGGTCACTGAAGAGAAGGGTGGGGACTGGTTCTATGAAGGACACGACGCCGGTACTGGCCCCTATGTGTTGAAGGAGTGGAATAAGGCTGAGAACTATGTCGTTCTAGAGAAGTTCGAAGAATATTGGGGCGGTTGGGAGGGTAAACACTTTGACAGGGTTATAATAAAGATGGTGGAGGATCCAACCACCGCGAGGCACATGCTTGAGGCCGGGGAGGTAGACTGGGTTGAGATGCTTCCATACGAGCACATAGAGGCACTTAAAGGAAATCCGAATATTAAGATAACAGTCACACACTCATTCCAAAATCTCTTCGCCTTCTTCAATACCGAAAGATATCCACTCAACATTACGAAGGTCAGACAGGCTCTCTCATACGCCTTCCCCTACGACGCCGTCATTGAGCACGTGCTACACGGCTATGGAGTGCAGGCTAGGGGAGCGATACCTCACGGGATGTGGGCCTATACAGATGAACTCCCGCAATACACCTATGACCTAGACAAGGCTAGAAAGCTCCTCGAGGAGGCAGGCTTCCCCGAAGGTTTCGACAGACCACTAGAACTCACATACTGCGCCGGAGACGAGAACGAGAGGAGGGTAGCTGAACTCTGGGCCGCTGAGCTGGCTAAGCTCGGAATCACCCTGAACATCAGGGCAATGCCATGGGATGAGCAGTGGGCTAAGGCTAAGGGCCCACCTGAATATCGCCAGGACATATTCGTCATGTACTGGTGGCCAGATGTCTGCGGAGACCCATACACTTACCTCTATAACCAATTCCACTCTGAGGAGGTTCCTTACTTCGGCATGGCCTACTGGAAGAATGCAACCTTCGACGCCTTGATTGATGAGGCATACAGAATCAGCGGAATAGATAAAGAGAAGGCTAAACAGCTCTACTTCGAGGCTCAGAAGATACTGGTGGAGGAGGCGCCAGCAGTCTTCATCTACGATCAGGACTTCGTACGCGCCATGAGGGCGGATCTACAGGGTTATGTGGATGACCCATCGTATCCGCATGTAGTTTTCTGGTATAACTGCTATAGAGAAGAAAAAGGATGAAGTGCTACGACGGAAATGACATTATATCCCCACTTCTTTTTCTGGCATCTACTAAAGACATGGGAACATTAAGATTAATATCGAACCCACCTCTCTCCCCCTTTGGTGGCTAAATTGGCTAGGGTCATGAGTTTGCGTCAGTACGTAGCGAGGCGATTGATACTCTGTATATTCGTTCTGTTTGGAGTGTCAATTATAACTTTCTTCCTTGCACGTGTGGTGCCCTCCGACCCTGCCGCCCTCTGGGTTGGCCCTCACGCTAGGAGGGAGGAGGTTGAGAGGGCCCGCAAAATGCTTGGTTTAGATAAACCCCTATGGGTTCAGTACCTTATCTATATTCGGAACCTACTCTCCGGAGACTTGGGAATATCCATTTACACGCATAGACCAGTGTTAGATGATATACTCATGTTCTTACCAGCTTCTTTAGAGTTGATAGTTAGTGGGATATTCATAGGGCTTATCCTAGGCATACCTTTGGGTGTGATTTCTGCGATGAGAAGGGATACCCTTGTGGATCATGTTAGTAGGGTATACTCTATCGGTGGGGTCTCCATACCAACCTTCTGGCTTGGCATGATGCTTCAGCTCCTCTTCTTCAAATACCTGGGGATACTTCCAGCCGGGGGACGCGTCAGCTCTCGACTGATAATGACCCACCCTATCACGCGCAGAACAGGCTTCTATCTCATAGACACGATAATTACGGGAAACTGGATTGCATTCCGCGACGCATTGACCCACTTAATCCTGCCCGCCATGACGCTAGCCGCCTACCCCACAGGGCTTGTCGCTAGGATGGTTAGGTCTACTATGGTGGAGGTTCTTGAGGAAGACTACATCCGCACGGCGAGGGCTTATGGACTTCCAGAAAGAGTCATCGCCTACCTCTATGCATTAAAGAATGCCATAGGCCCCATGATAACCGTCTTAGTCCTATGCTTCGCCTACTCCCTTGTAGAAACATTCCTAATAGAATACGTCTTTGATTGGCCGGGACTGGGCAGATATGCATCTCTCGCCATCCTGGCCACGGACTACCCAGCGATAATGGGAATCACACTCTTTGTTACAATCACTTACGTATCTCTCAATCTAGTAGTGGACATTTTGCTGGCGTTCATAGACCCTAGAATCAGACTGAGGTGATGTAGAAGATGAAGGGAATAGGTGGTTTGACAAGGCGCCCCAGAAACGTCATCAGCGAGTATCCTCAGCTTAGAGAGCTACGGTACATGCTCTACGCTATCAAGAGAAATAAACTAACCATGATGGGTTTAATCATATTGATTGGTCTGATAATTATCGCTATCATCTCTCCATACGTTGTGCCGTATCCTGAGGATGTAGCTGGGGCAACGCACCCAGAGAATAAGTTTCTTCCACCATCGTTAGAGCATCCCTTCGGCACAGACGACTTAGGTAGAGACATATTCAGCCGGGTTCTATGTGGCACGAGGATAGAGCTTCTGATAGGAGTATTAGTGATAGCTCTCGCCCTCGCCATAGGTCTACCGCTTGGCGTAATAGCAGGATACGTCGGCGGCATAGTAGATGAGGTTATTATGAGAATAACCGACATGTTCCTTAGCTTTCCACCGCTCCTCCTCGCCTTAGCAGTGTCCGCGAGCCTTGGGCCTTCATTGACAAATGCCATGATTGCCATCGCGATAGCATGGTGGCCGTGGTACACTAGGCTAGCGAGAGGGCAAGCGGTTTCCATAAGGGAGAGGCCATTCATTGAGGCAGCTAAGGCAATAGGAGTCGGCGAGATTCAGATAATATTCCGCCACGTCCTACCGAATTGTCTGACCCCTATAATAGTTCAAGCCTCCATGGACTTTGGCTCAGTCATCTTGACAGCGGCGTCCCTCAGTTTCTTAGGATTGGGAGCCCAGCCTCCACAGCCTGAGTGGGGGTTGATGGTAAACATCGGGCGTATCTACTTCCTCACAAGTTGGTGGTGTGTAACTTTTCCAGGGCTAGCAATAGTGCTCACCGTACTCGCGCTGA
>CAZGKJ010000009.1:30091-37228 GCA_964525955.1 uncultured Candidatus Bathyarchaeia archaeon | reverse complement strand
TGGTGGTGTGTAACTTTTCCAGGGCTAGCAATAGTGCTCACCGTACTCGCGCTGAATATATTGGGGGATGGTATAAGGGATGTTCTTGACCCGAAATCGAGAAGGTTTTGGAGGCGATGAGTTGAGCAGAACACGGGCGCTTTTAAAGATAAGGGGACTCAAGGTTAATTACTACACCTATGAAGGGATTGTGAGGGCAGTGGACATTGAACGCCTTGAAATATTCAGGGGTGAAGTCTTAGGCTTAGTCGGTGAGTCTGGATGTGGGAAGTCCACCACCGCATTGGCAATACTCAGGTTGCTCCCAAGTTCTGGGAGAGTTGAAAGTGGGGAGATAATCTTCGATGGTGTGGACCTGCTCAAATTGGATGAGGCAGCGATGCAGAAAATACGCGGAAAGAGGATATCCATGATATTCCAGAACCCTAGGTCATCTCTGAATCCCGTATTCACTATAGGGGAGCAGATTACAAGGGTAATTAGAACTCATCAGGATATAAATGAGGAAGACGCCAGAGAAAAGGCGATTCAGATGCTTGGTCTAGTCGGGCTTCCAGACCCCGAGAGGATATTGAAGCGTTACCCCCATGAACTCAGCACTGGCATGTGCCAGAGGGTAATGATTTCAATGGCACTTTCGTGTAATCCAGACTTGCTAATAGCAGATGAGCCAACTTCAGCTTTAGACGTGACAATTCAGGCACAGATACTAAACCTATTAAACGAGTTGAGGGAGAAGATAGGGTCGTCCATTTTGTATATTACTCATGACCTGGCGGTGACTGCTCAGCTCAGCGACCGGGTCGCCGTTATGTATGCTGGAAATATAGTCGAGATTAGTGAAGTGGGGTCTCTGTATGAGAAGCCCATGCATCCATACACGCAGGGCCTCCTTAGGTCTATTCCCACTTTAGAAAGTAAAGGGAAGCTAGAGACCATTAAGGGGCGGGTCCCGAAATTGATTAACCCTCCGCCGGGATGTAAGTTTCACAATAGATGCCCATTTTGTATGGATATATGTAAGAGGAAGGCGCCTAGGCTTGTGGAGGTGGATAGTGGACATTTTGTTGCATGCTTCCTCTATGGAGGGTGTGAGAGTTGACTGAAGCACTACTCACAGTTAAGAAATTGAAGAAGTATTACCCTATTAGAGGCGGAATTCTATTTAAGACCGTAGGTTGGGTGAGGGCTGTAGATGGCGTCGATTTTAAAGTAAGAAGAGGGGAGATTTTCGGCCTTGCTGGAGAATCTGGGTGCGGGAAGACGACTCTAGGAAAAACCATACTGAGGCTAGTGGAGCCAACTGCTGGAGACATAATATTCGAAGGACGGAACATCGTGAAGCTACCTAGAAGAGAATTGAAAAAACTGAGAAGAGAGATGCAGATAGTCTTTCAGGACCCCTACTGGTCGTTTAATCCAAGGATGACTGTCTTAGGCATAGTTAGTGAACCTCTTAAAACCCACCTTAAACTTGAAAAGAGGGAAATCTATGAAAGGGTTCTAGAGTTGCTGGAGGCTGTTGGCCTCTCTGGGGATTACATGTACAGGTATCCACATGAGTTAAGTGGGGGGGAGAGACAGAGGGTTGGTATAGCTCGGGCTTTAGCGCTAAACCCCAAGTTCATAGTTCTAGATGAACCCACATCAGCCTTGGACGTATCCGTTCAAGCCCGGATACTAAATCTACTTAAAGATTTACATTCTAAACTTAACCTCACATACCTCTTCATATCCCATAATCTATCCGTGATAAAATATATGAGCGAAAAAATAGGGATCATGTATCTTGGTAAGCTTGTGGAGATAGGGGATACAGAGGAGGTCTTTGAAAATCCTGTGCACCCATATACTCAAGCACTATTCGATGCAATCCCCCTTCCAAATCCGAATGTAAAAAGGAAGAGGAGGATGGTGTTAAAGGGCGAAGTTCCAAGTCCGGAGAACCCCCCACCGGGCTGTAGATTCCATACTCGATGTCCACACGTGACCTCCAAGTGCAGGAAAGTGGAGCCTAACTTAACAGATGTGGGGGGCGGACATTTAGTTGCCTGCCATCTGGTGGAGTAAAAAAGTTATTCCGTTAGTTTTAATATGCACCCTTTTAACTCTCTTATTCCAAAATCATTATTTACACACCACTTTTAGAGTAATAATGTGATTGCCTTGACCAGCCTGGATTTGGAGTTGGCTAAGGCCGTCCATAAACTGGTAAAGGATTTGATTGGAATCAAGAAGGGGGACGAAGTTCTAATTTACTCCGACACGGAAGGAGACTGGAGAGTCGTCGAGGAGACGGCAAAGGCTGTTCATAGTATAGGAGGTAAAGTCGCCATGATGCGATATCCGACGCCGAGGGGTGTCGGAAAAGCCGCTGACCCAGACATACCAAGGCCGCTTACAGTTGCAATGTCGAATTGTGATATCCTCATAGAGTACGCGAATAAGTACTTACTATATTCAACGCCTTGGATAGAAGCTATGAAAACTCACAGGGTGCGCTACATCTGCCTATGCGGTATGACTGCCGAAATGATTGTACGATGTGTTGGGCGCGTAGACATACCAACACTCATAGAATTTCAGGAGAGGATCGCTGAACTCACCAGGAATGCGAAGCACATGAAGATAACAACTCCAGCCGGAATGGAAGTGGAGTTTGAAAACGACCCCAATAGGCCTGTGTTTAGTGAAGGAATTGTCACGGATAAACCTGGGGAATATATGCTGATAGGTCAGGTTGATTGGGCGCCAATCGAGGAGTCTATAAACGGCGTTATAGTATTCGACGGTTCGGTTTGGCCTCCAGAGGAGCTTGGACTTCTAACGAACCCGATAAGGCTGACCGTTAAAGATGGGGAGGTCACGAAGATAGAGGGAGGTCATGAGGCTGTTGTGTTTAAGAAGTGGCTCTCCAGCTTTCAAGACCCTAACATGTTCCGCATTGCCCACATATCATACGGATGTAACCCTGGGGCGAAGCTAAGCGGCTTCATTTTAGAAGATGAGAGGGTTTGGGGCTCCGTTGAGTGGGGGCTTGGACATCAAGCTGAATCCTTTAAGGGAAAACTTGGAAAGGCAAAATCCCACACGGACGGAATCTGTCTAAACGCATCTATATGGATGGATGGGGAGCAAATAGCTAAAGAGGGAAGCTTCACGCACCCAGAACTCGCAGAACTCTCCAAGAAACTTAAACCTAGCGACTAACTAGACTCTGCGCCTTAAATCGCCTAACCCCCAACCTTATCACGGCTTCCAGCGTCTTTAATGCCGCCGCAGCTGGATCTATAACTGGTATATGGAGTTCCTGCTGTAGGAAGCCACTTAGACCAGCTAGTCCTGTACACCCAAGCACGATAACATTTGCACCATCTATGATTGCACCTCTACATTCCTCTAGTAATTTACCCTTAGTTGCTTCCATATCTTTATCTAGTTCTAGGACTGGTATGTCTATGCTTCTGATCGATTTGAGTCTATGTTCATAGCCGAGAACCCTGACGTGTTCCCTTATGGCATCTTCGACGCCCCTAACGGTTACTATAACGAACCACCATCCGATGATGCTTGCTAAGGCGAGGGAGGCCTCGCAGGGCCCAACAATCGGCACTTCTAGCAACGACTTCAATACGTCCACGGCTGGGTCTAAAAAGCAGTTCACGATTATGCCGTCGTAGTCTTTGTATAGGTCTAGAGCTTTATCCACGACGAGGGGAACGACCTCAGCATAAGTCTTTCTGCTCTCAACGCTCGCTGGACCACTATCCAGACTTACAACATCCACACTCGTTTCGGGTGATGCGTAGGACATGAATATCCTCCTATCGCTTTCATCCCACCTATCCGTCCCCACCGGGTTGATGACAAGTATATGCATCACTTCGCCACCTTCTCACAGGGAGACGAGTTCCTCGACCGGTACGTAGTCTATGTCGAAGCCAAAGTGTCTTGGGCCGAATAGCTCTAGGCCCCTGGGGGTTCTCCACACCTCCGGCGCCTTAGCCGCTATTACGTGTACTTTCATGCTTTCCTTCAGTTGGGTATTTGTTATCGCCCTCCCATCATCGCGCAGGAAGGCAATTAGGTCCGGAGGCATCACTATGGGCTTTTCGTCCCTCCACGCCATTATGTGCTCATTCATCATCCAGCTTTTCAGCTCATGTCCACTCCATTCTCCCTCCCCTCTTACAATTGCATCTCCAATGAGAAAGCCCCTCTCATCCCTCCATGTATACCGCTCAACGACGCCCTCGAATATCTTCCATCCATTAAGTGCCTTAACGACCATGTCTACGGGGTTTTCTCTACCTGCTTCAGCCTCTCTAATCGCTCGCCCGATTTCAATGCACTTGGTAATCGTTCCCTTAATAATCACCTTATTAGCCGCTTCCCTAGTTAGGGGTGTGTCAACTGCTGCAACAAATCTTCCAGCTAGAGTAGAGACATACCTCGCCATGGACTCATAGTCATCTATATCCGCATACCTCTCTATGATCACTACATTCCCCGTCTCCGTAACCAGAACGGATGGATACATCGGCACATCGAATATATGAACCGTGCATTGGTGTAGTTCCGGACCCGCTCGTCCCATTAAGTCTCCATCAACCATTGGTATTCCCATCTTCGCCCCAATAGCGAGGGCGATTGGAGTGTTAAGTCCTCCTATTTCACATGCAACTACGGCTCCAATCTTCTCGCCGAGAATCTTCTCCATACTCTCAAAGGCCGTCGCCATTGGATCGGTTATCTTAATTGGTTTCCTCGTTTTCGCGGTTGGAGCTATTGTTCCTATATAATATGGAGTGACAACTATCCCCTCTGGCAGTTCATCGAGACCTATAATTTCTAAAGTCTTTCCAGCCTCTAATGCATCTTTTAGAAGTTTTAAACCTTCGTTAGGGTCTCCTCCACCACCTGTGCCAAGCACGGCAGCACCTTGAACTAGGTCTTCTGCCATCTCGATGGAGCTAATTTTATACATTGCCCCTTCCATTTTAAGGGCTGTAAAGTTATTTAATTTTACGTGGATATTTTAGTGGTGTCGAGTTATGGTTAAAGTATTTGTGTTAAACCCAGTAACAACGGACAAGTGGGATGAACTGACACTGAAATATCTGAAAGGGGTTGCCTTTCCTGGAACGGAGGTAGAGGTAGATCATATAGAGGATGGGCCAGAATCCATTGAGCGTAAGCTTGATGTAGTAAGGGCTGAGGCAAAGGTCGTCGAGAAGATCGTTGAGGCTGAGAGGAGAGGCTTCGATATCGCTATGATAAACTGCTTCGACGATCCAGGATTGCACGCTTCCCGGGAAGCCGTATCAATGCCTGTTCTCGGGATAGGTGAGACCTCAATGACTATGGCTTTACTTCTCGGTGAAAAGTTCGCCATCATCTCCACGGGGAGAAATTCTAGGGCTGTGTATGAAAGGAGGGCATTGGAGATGGGCATAGTTCATAGATTGGCCTACTCTACTGGCATAAACATCAGCGTTCTTAAACTTAGAAAGGACGAATCAAAGGTTAAGGCAATGATTTTAGAGGAGGCAAAGAAAGCTATAGAAATCTATGGAGCGGAAGTCATAGTCCTAGGTTGTAGTGGAATGATTGGATTCTCTGAGTATCTATCTAAGAAGCTGAAGGTTCCAGTGATAGACCCCACATTACTAACCTTCAAAGTAGCTGAGGGACTAGGCACCATAGGACTGGCACACAGTAAGGTGTACCTTTACAGTCCACCTATCCAAACCACCTAAGGTATAAAGTAACATTATTTTCTTTTCAATCTTCAGAGATTCCTAAGCGACTATTCCTTATTTATAGTAGCAATAATTTAGCAAGATTTATCTTGAGATGAAAAGGATATAAGCTCTCCAGAGTGGTTATATCGCCAATTTTGAGATGGGCAGCCCAAATCCCCTTTTTCTCCCCTCTTCAGCTGGAGTTGGTGCTGGAGGCTCACCCTCCACTCCCACAAGCCATAAAGCCTGGAGAGGTGGATAGGAGCGCATTTAAATGGATTAGGGCTAGGCCCTGCCCAATATGCGGAAAACCGATAAAGCACTTCGAGACCCACACCAGACCCCAATTCCATCCAGACGAGGGCCAAAGGCTGAGAAGATTGCAGGTCGAGATCTTCAGGGAGCTCCCAGCAGACTTCGGATACCGCAAGGACACTAGGGGCCTCACAGAGCTGAGGCAATCGACCTGGGACAGAGCCATAGCCATCATAGATGCAGAGATGAGGGAGGGATAGAAGCCAAGGGAATTCGAGTCTCAGGCGGTGCCTAAGGCACCACAGGCCATATTCCCTTCCTGATAAAAGCCCAGGGATTTGAACCCCCACCCTCCCCAGGCCACCCATTTTTCATTTTTCGCAGCATCCACGATACTAACATTTATTAACAGGTGTTCGACCTACACTATAGCCTTTGGGGGTTAAGACGGCTTTTAGTCATGTGCTGGGGGGAACTGGAGCTAGTGAGGGTGAGCGAGAAGCCCATGCTTAATCCTCTATACGATGGGAGGGATGAGGTTGGAGGGGGCCACTTTAACGGATAGGGATTATTGGGAGGTTATGAAGGCCTTCTTCAGGGAGGAGGGCCTTGTAAGACAGCATCTTGAGAGCTACAACGAGTTTGTGAGGCATACGCTTCAGAAGATCATCGATGAGATCGGCGGCATGACGATAGAGGTTCCAGGTAAAACCTATGAGGTGCGCTTCGAGACCATAGAGGTTGGCAGACCCAAGATCACCGAGGTAGATGGAACGGAGAGGGAGGTCTACCCGAAGGAGGCGAGGATCAGAAACCTCACTTACTCCGCCCCGCTATACCTGGACATAGTTCTAAGTGACGGAGTCAGGGAGACCTTCGAGAGGGTTCACATCGGGGAGCTCCCCGTCATGGTCAAATCCGATCTATGCATACTCTCAAAGCTCTCGAGGGATGAGCTCATAAAGATCGGTGAGGACCCCGACGAGGTTGGAGGCTACTTCATCATCAACGGCTCCGAGCGTGTCATCGTCGCCCTTGAGGACCTGGCCCCGAATAGGATTCTCGTCGAGATCGATGAGAGGGGCTCAAAGCCCGTCTATAGGGCTAAGGTCTTCTCCACAACCGTAGGCTTCAGGGC
>CAZGKJ010000009.1:0-29991 GCA_964525955.1 uncultured Candidatus Bathyarchaeia archaeon | reverse complement strand
GCTCAAAGCCCGTCTATAGGGCTAAGGTCTTCTCCACAACCGTAGGCTTCAGGGCCAGGATTGAGATGGTTATAAAGTCGAAGGGTGAGATAGAGGTCTCCATACCAGGCGTCCCAGAGGCCATTCCCCTCGTCGTGTTGATGAGGGCCCTCGGCGTCGAGACGGATAGGGAGATCGCTGAGATGGTCTCCCTCGATGAGGACATCGTGAACGAGCTTGAACCCTCCTTCATCAAGGCATCCTCAATTCAGAGCGTTGAGGACGCCATCCTCTACATAGGTAATAGGGTCGCCTACGGCCAGGTTAGGGAGTTCAGGATTAAACGGGCTGAGACCGTCCTCGACAGGAATCTCCTACCCCACCTCGGCCGTGAGCCTAAGGATCGGATAAAGAAGGCCTACTACCTCGCAGAGATGGCCTGCAGACTCATCGAGTTGAAGCTGGGGAGACGCAGGGAGGATGATAAGGATCACCTGAAGAATAAGCGCATAAAGCTGGCAGGCCCCCTCCTGGCGGAGCTCTTCAGAAGCGCCTTCTGGAGCCTATACAGGGATATGCGATACCAGCTTAGGAGGATGAGCAGCAGGAGGAAGGGCATAATACTCTCAGCAGCCGTCAGGCCTGGAATCATCACCAGCCGTCTACAGCATGCGCTGGCCACCGGCAACTGGAGGCGTGGCCGAGTCGGCATGACGCAGCTATTGGACAGAACCAACACGCTGTCGACCATCAGCCATCTCAGACGTATACAGTCCCCGCTGAGCCGAAGTCAGCCCAACTTCGAGGCGAGAGACCTCCACTCAACCCACTGGGGTAGGCTATGCCCAAATGAGACGCCTGAGGGGGCCAACTGTGGATTGGTGAAGAACCTCGCCCTGATGGCGACGGTCTCGAGGGGAGTCTCCCCAGAGCCGATTAAACGTCTCCTCATCTATCTCGGCGTCGTCCCCCTCGACGTCGCTGATAGGGAGGCGAGGATGGGGGCTAAAGTCTTCGTCGATGGAACCCTCCTCGGCTACGCCTCAGACCCAGAGAGACTCGTCGAGGAGATTAGGGAGCGTCGACGCCGAGGGGAGATAAGCGACGAGGTCAACATCGCATACTATAGGGAGCATAATGAGATCTACGTGAACTGCGATGAGGGGCGTATCAGGAGGCCCCTCATCATCGTCAGGGATGGCCGGCCTCTACTAAGGAAGAGGCATGTGAGAAACATCGAGACCGGCCGATGGACTTGGAGCGACCTCATCAGGGAGGGGATCATCGAGTATCTCGACGCCGAGGAGGAGGAGAACGCCTACATCGCCCTCTCAGAGCGGGATGTCACACCCGAGCATACGCATATGGAGATATGCCCCTACACCATCCTCGGAGTCACAGCAGCCCTAATACCCTACGCCGAGCATAATCAGTCTCCGAGGAACACCTATGAGGCGGCGATGGCGAAGCAGGCTCCAGGCTTCTACGCCCTGAACTACAGGGAGAGAACCGACACCAGGGCGCATATACTACATTATCCACAGAGACCCCTGGTCTATACGAAGCCGATGGAGGTTCTAGGCTACAATGAGAGGCCGGCTGGTCAGAACTTCGTTGTAGCCGTCCTAAGCTCGACTGGATACAACATGGAGGACGCCATAATCTTCAACAAGTCAAGTATAGAGCGTAGCCTCGGTCATTCAAGCTTCTACCGCATCTACAAGGCTGAGTGTAAGCAGTATCTCGGGGGAGCCAAGGATCGGCTGACGATCCCCGAGCCTGGGATCAGGGGATACCACGGAGCCCAGGCCTATAGGCTGTTGGAGGAGGATGGAATAGTCGCCACAGAGGCGGTTGTGAAGGGCGGAGACATCCTCATAGGCCGTGTGAGCCCTCCGAGATTCCTGGAGGAGTATAGGGGCTTCGAGGTTAAGGGACCCCAGCTCAGGGATACATCAATAGGTGTGAGGCCGACGGAGGAGGGGGTCGTCGACACGGTCTTCGTCACAAAGGACATCGAGGGCTCCCATCTCGTGAAGGTTAAGGTTCGAAGCCATAGGGTTCCGGAGCTCGGCGACAAATTCGTCTCGAGGCATGGTCAGAAGGGCGTCATAGGGATGGTTATGCCGCAGGAGGATATGCCCTTCAGCGTCCACGGCATAGTGCCAGACATCATCATCAATCCCCACGCCTTCCCGTCGAGGATGACCGTCGGTCAATTCATAGAGTCGATAGCTGGAAAGGTGGCCGCCCTAAGGGGGGAATTCGTCGACGGCACCCCCTTCAGCAACGAGAAGGTTGACAATCTGATGGAGGCCCTCAAGAAGCTGGGCTTCAAATCCAGCGGTAGGGAGCTGATGTACGACGGCGTCACTGGGAAGATGTTTGAGGCTGAGATATTCATAGGAGTCGTCTACTATCAGAAGCTCCACCACATGGTGTTGGATAAGATACATGCCAGGGCCAGGGGTCAGGTTCAGATGCTCACCCGTCAGCCAACAGAGGGCCGAGCGAGGGGTGGAGGCCTCAGATTCGGCGAGATGGAGCGTGACTGCCTAATAGGGCATGGAGCCGCCATGCTGTTGAAGGATCGACTCCTCGAGGAGTCCGACGCCTATACGATATATGTCTGCGAGCGCTGCGGCAAGTTGGCCTACTATGATATGAGGCTGAGACGCTACATCTGTCCCCTCTGCGGTGAGAAGGGCGTCGTCGAGCCTGTGACCGTCAGCTACGCCTTCAAGCTGCTGCTGCAAGAGCTCCAGAGCCTCTGTATATCGCCGACGTTGAAGCTGAGTGGGGAGGTGTAGCGAGATGAAGATGATCGACTCCATCAAGTTCGGCATCCTCTCCCCAGATGAGATACGTCGTATGAGCGTCGTAGAGATTCAGACCTCCGACACCTATGATGAGGATGGAGCTCCCATCGCCGGAGGCCTTATGGATGGACGCCTCGGAACCCTTGAGCCCCGTCAGAGATGTAAGACCTGTGGAAACATCGCAGCCAACTGTCCAGGGCACTTCGGCCATATAGAGCTGGCTGAGCCCGTCATCCACGTAGAGTTCGCCAGACACATCTATAGGCTTCTCTCAGCAACCTGTAGGAACTGCGGTCGAATACTGCTGACGGATAAGGAGATCGAGGAGTTTAAGGAGAAGATGGAGGAGGATCGAAGACTCTTCGGCGAGGTGAGGGATGAGACCTACGAGGAGGTCTTCAGGAGGGCTAAGGCGAGGAAGAAGAATAAGAGATGCCCCCACTGCGGCATGCCCCAGTATGAGATCAAATTCGTGAAGCCAACCTCCTTCTACGAGGTGAAGGAGGAGGCTGAGGAGGGGGAGGAGAAGGAGCCCCGCCTCAAGCCCAGCATGATCCGAGACTGGTTTTCACTCATACCCGACGATGATCTAAGGCTTCTGGGCTTCGATCCAGAGGTTGCGAGGCCCGAGTGGATGATCCTCACGGTTCTCCCAGTTCCCCCAGTCGATGTTAGGCCGAGTATCATCCTGGAGTCGGGTATCAGAGCTGAGGATGACCTAACCCACAAGCTGGTGGATATAATCAGGATAAATCAAAGGCTGGCTGAGAATAAGGATGCAGGTGCACCCACCCTCATAATCGAGGACCTCGCCGAGCTGCTGCAGTATCACGTCACAACCTACTTCAACAACGAGGTCTCAGGAATCCCCCCAGCCAGACATAGATCGGGGAGAACCCTCAAGAGCCTCGCTCAGAGATTGAAGGGGAAGGAGGGGCGCTTCAGGGGCAACCTCTCCGGGAAGCGGGTTGACTACTCAGCTCGAACCGTCATCTCCCCCGACCCCAACCTCGACATCAACGAGGTTGGGGTCCCCTTCCACATAGCTATGAGGCTTACAGTTCCGGAGCCTGTTACGGAGAGAAACCTGGAGGAGATGAGGAGGCTCGTAATCAACGGCCCCAACAGGTATCCAGGCGCCCTCTACATCATAAGGCCCGACGGAAAGCGCATAAGACTTGAGTTTGTCGCAGACCGTGAGAAGCTGGCTGAGACCCTTGAGCCAGGATTCATCGTAGAGCGCCACCTCAGGGATGGGGACATCGTCCTCTTCAACCGTCAGCCAAGCCTCCACAGGATGAGCATCATGGCCCACAGGGTGAAGGTGCTCCCCTACAAGACCTTCAGGCTTCACCTCGCCGTATGTCCACCTTATAACGCGGACTTCGACGGCGACGAGATGAATCTCCACGTCCCCCAGAGCAAGGAGGCCCAGACCGAGGCGAGGCTGCTCATGCAGGTTCAGGATCAGATACTCTCACCCAGATATGGAGCCCCGATTATAGGGGCGACGAAGGACTTCATCACCGGCGCCTACCTCCTGACCAGGAAGGAGACGATGCTCACAGCCGACGAGGTTGGAAAGCTTCTGGCCGCAACGGGCTACGACGGCCCCATGCCTGAGCCGACGGTTAGGGAGCCTGAACCCCTATGGTCTGGTAAGGATATCTTCAGCCTCTTCCTCCCAGAGGACTTCAACTTCGTCACGAGGGCGAGCATATGCCGCCACTGCCCAGAATGCCTGAAGGAGAACTGCCCCTACGACGCCTATGTTGTGATTCAGCATGGGAAGCTGAAGATGGGGGTCATCGATAAGAATAGCATAGGGGCTGAGAAGGCTGAGACCATATTCCATCGAATCGTGAAGGATTACGGCACCGATGTGGCACATGACTTCCTCAACTCAATATGCAGACTCATCAACGCCTTCCTCTCCATCAGGGGATTCACCTACGCCCTCGACGAATTGGAGATAAGCGAGGAGGAGAATGAGAAGATCAAGGCTGTTCTCAAGGAGATGGAGGAGAACGTCAGCAGGCTGATAGAGGACTATAAGGCCGGTAGGATGAGGAGGCTTCCAGGGCGCACCCTCGAGGAGACCCTTGAATTCGAGATCATGAACGAGCTGGCTAAGGCGAGGGACAGAGCAGGAGAGCTTGTTGAGGCAGGATTGGAGATGGACAACGCCGGTGTCATAATGACCAGAACCGGGGCGAGGGGCAGCAGCCTCAACATAGGGCAGATGATGGGCTCCGTCGGACAGCAGTCCATCAGGGGTAAGCGTATCACCAGGGGCTACCTAAACAGGACGCTCCCCCACTTCAAGGAGAACGACCCCAACCCAGCTGCGAGGGGCTTCATCTACAGCTGCTACAGAGACGGCCTAAACCCCCTGGAGTTCTTCTTCCACGCCATGGGCGGCCGTGAGGGCCTGGTTGACACGGCTGTGAGAACCCAGCAGAGCGGATATATGCAGCGGCGCCTCATAAACGCCCTCGAGCATCTAAGAGTCGAATACGATGGAACCGTGAGGGACTCCATGGGGAACATCATCCAGTTCAGATATGGCGAGGACGGCGTCGACCCGGCGAAGAGCGATCACGGTAAGGCCGTCAACGTTGAGCAGCTCATCGAGAGGGTGAAGCTCGGCGAGGAGGGGGGTAAGCCCGCATCCATGGAGTTCATCGAGGATCGCATCAGGGAGGTGGAGGATAAGCTGCCCCTAAGCATAGTTGAGGAGCTTCGAAGCCTACTTCCAAATGCAGGTCTGACGAGGAGGGGCGTTGAGAGGGTCATCGACGGCGTCGTCCGAAGCTATGAGTTCAGCCTCGTGGAGCCGGGTGAGGCAGTTGGAACGGTGGCGGCCCAATCCATAGGGGAGCCTGGAACCCAGATGACCCTCAGAACCTTCCACTATGCAGGCGTCGCGGAGCTGAACGTCACCCTCGGTCTGCCGAGGCTCATAGAGCTTGTGGATGCGAGGAGGACGCCTTCGACGCCTACGATGACCATATACCTCGACGAGGGGCATCGCCACGACGCCGAGAAGGTGAGGGAGGTGGCTCAGAGGCTGACCTACACGACGCTTGGCGACATCATAGACTCCATAGGTCTGGACATCAGACGTGACGCCATAAGGGTTGTCCTCGATCCAGGGAGGATGGAGAGCCTCGGCGTCAACCCAGAGGATGTTGAGGGGGCCATACCAAAGCTGGAGAGGGAGGATGAATACATCTATCTACTGCCGCTGTCGAAGGTTAGAGAAGAGGATCCGGAGAGGGTGATCGAGGAGCTCACGGAGACAGGCATCAAAGGCATACCGGGAATAAGGAGGGTTCTCACAGTCTTCGAGGACGGCGAGTGGGTTATAAAGACTGATGGATCAAACCTGGAGATGGCTCTCAACGTCGAGGGCGTCGACCCGACGAGGACGACGACAAACGACATATATGAGATCGCTAAGGTTCTCGGCATCGAGGCTGCGAGAAACGCCTTGATAAGGGAGGCGAAGGGGGTGCTGGATGAGCAGGGCCTCGACGTCGATGTTAGGCATGTGATGCTCGTCGCCGACATCATGACCAGCACGGGGGAGGTTCAGCAGATAGGCCGCCACGGCGTCAGCGGCGCCAAGAGCAGCGTCCTCGCCAGAGCCGCCTTCGAATTGACGGTTCAACACCTCATAGACGCCGCCGTGAAGGGTGAGACCGATCCACTTAGGGGCGTGGTGGAGAACATCATCGTCGGCCAGTCGATGCCCCTCGGCACCGGAAGCGTGGAGCTCTTCATGACCGTTGGAGGCGGGAGAGATGAGCAGCCTCGACCATGAGTTGAGGATGGCCCTGAAGACGGGTAGGTTCCACCTCGGCTCCAAGAGCGCCCTCAAGGAGCTCCTGAAGGGGAGGGCTAAGCTCATAATCCTCTCCAGCAACTGTCCAGAGCACTACCGGAGGCAGATAGAGGAGTATGCCAAGCTCGCAGGAGTCCCCATCCTGAGGCATAGGAAGGACAGCATAGACCTCGGAACCCTCTGCGGGAAACCCTTCCCCGTATCAGCAATCGTTATAAATGAACCAGGGGACTCAAAAATATTGAGCCTGGTGAAGGGTGGAGATGCTTAGAAACATCAAGATAACGGAGAACGAGCTTCGATACATGTCGCTTCTCGAGAGGATGACAGGGGCGACTGTGCTTGACTGCGTCATCGACGAGGAGGAGGACTCCATAATCTTCGCCGTTAAGAAGGGTGAGGTGGGCCTCGCCGTGGGGAGGAGGGGGGAGAAGATCAAGAGGTTTAGGAGGCTGACGAACAAGAAGGTTGACATATACGAATACGTCGACGACCCCGTCAAGTTCATCAGGAGCGCCTTGAAGCCGGCTCGGGTGAAGGAGATCAAGCTTGTCGACAGGGTTGATGGAAGCCGCATAGCTATGGTCAGGGTTGAGGAGAGGGATAAGGGGATAGCCATAGGTAAAAATGGGAGGAATATCAAGAAGGTGAGATTCCTCGCCAAACGCTACTTTGGGTTAGAAACCATAATAATAAGCTGACAGCTAAAAACTACCTAATCTCCATCTCAATATAGACCTCACTCGGCACCCTGATGCGCATAATGTTCCTCATCACCCGCTCCCTGGCGTCTATCTCTATCAGCCGCTTATGAATCCTCATCTCATACTTATCCCAGGTGTTGCTGCCGTCGCCGCAGGGAGTCCTCCTGACGGGGACCACCAGCCTCTTCGTGGGCAGCGGGATGGGTCCAACCATCTTCACGCCCATCCTCCTGGCGATCTCCCTTATCTCCTGGCATACCATCTCCAGCTTCTTCGTATCTGTGCTGGTCAATTTAATCCTCGCTCGCCTAACCATCCCGCCACCCCTCGGAGGACTCCACCGATTTAAACCTTCCCTAACTCTCGATCTCCAGCACTATCCCAGCAGCTATGGTGGTCCCCATATCCCTTATGGCGAAGCGGCCAAGCTGCGGGAACTCCCTGTAGACCTCCATCGCCACAGGCTTCAGAGGCTCGAATCTGACCACGGCGGCGTCACCCGTCTTCAGATAGCTGGGATTCTCCTCTATGACCTGCCCTGTTCTCGGATCCAGCTTAGATATCAGCTCGACGAACCTAACCGGAATCTGAGCCGTGTGGATGTGGAGGACCGGGGTATAGCCCTGAGCGATGGCCGTCGGATGGTGGATGACGAAGATCCTACCCTTGAAGGCCTTCGCCACCGTCGGAGGATTGTCCGGATAACCGGCCACCATTCCACGCCTCAGCTGAGCCCTTGAGATCCCCTTGACGTTGAAGCCTATGTTGTCGCCTGGCTCAGCCTTCGGGATCCTCGTGTGATGGGTCTCGATGCTCTTCACCTCGCCCTGTAGGCCGCCTGGCATGAAGATGACCTTCTTTCCGACCTCGAGGACGCCGGTCTCAACCCTGCCGACGGGGACGGTTCCAACGCCCCTGATGGAGTAGACATCCTGGATCGGAATCCTCAGAGGCTTATCTATGGGCTTAGGTGGAACCTCGAACTCGTCGAGGGCCTCAATCAGCGTTGGGCCATCATACCAGAGCATGTTCTTGCTCTTCTCCACCAAGTTGTCGCCTGTCCATCCGGAGACGGGGATGAAGTGTATCTTGTTGACGTTGTAGCCCACCATCTTCAGAAGCCTAGCGACGCCGTCCTTAACCTCCTCATATCTCTGCTGGCTCCAGTTCACGGTTGGGTCATCCATCTTGTTGATGCAGACAACCATCTGATCGACGCCGAGGGTCTTTGCGAGGAAGGCGTGTTCACGGGTCTGACCTCCAGGCGTCATTCCGGCCTCGTATTCCCCCCTCTTGGCTGATACGAAGAGGATGGCTCCATCAGCCTGGCTGGCTCCTGTCACCATGTTCTTCACGAAGTCCCTGTGCCCAGGGGCGTCGATGATAGTGAAGAAGTACTTAGGCGTCTCGAACTTGTAGAAAGCCAAGTCGATGGTTAGGCCTCTTTCACGCTCCTCCTTCAGCCTATCGAGTATCCAGGCATACTTGAAGGACTCCTTCCCCAGCGCCTTGGCCTCCTCCTCATACTTCTTTATCGTCTTCTCATCGACGGCTCCGGTTAGGTAGAAGAGGTGGCCTATCGTCGTGCTCTTACCATGGTCTACGTGGCCGATGACTATGAGGTTGAGATGTGGCTTCTCACTCATACCCTTAACCTCCTACACACTGAGGATAGGATGAGACATAAAAAGTTTCCTGGGTTTCACCTGGGCTACGTAAGGTTTTAAAGGGGGTGCTCAACGCCCTATTGGGGAAGATGCCCAACGGGATGTTCGCGGCGAGGAAGCTGGTGAAGATACGGAAGAAGATGAGGTTGAAGAGTCGAGACTATGTTAGGCGTCTGAGGAAGAAGATGTATAAGAAGGCTGACCCCCTTGAGGGCGCCCCGATGGCTCGGGGCATAGTCCTCCAGAAGGTTGGAGTCGAGTCGAGGCAGCCTAACTCCGCTATAAGGAAGTGTGTGAAGGTTCAGCTCATAAAGAATGGTAAGATCGTCACAGCCTTCCTACCTGGGGATGGAGCCCTAAACTATGTTGAGGAGCATGATGAGGTCATCATAGAGGGTATTGGAGGCCCAAGGGCGAGGTCGATGGGTGACATCCCAGGTGTGAGATATAAGGTTACGAAGGTCAATGGGGTTCCCCTAAACCTCCTCGTAATAGGTAAGGCTAAGAAGCCGATGAGGTAGCCTCCATCTTCCTCATCATGAGGGCGAGGGGTACATTCGCCAGTAGTATGGCTGAGGCTATGTAGAAGCATAGGGCCATATTGAACTCCTCGCTTAGCGTCGACATTATTATAGGCCCAATGATGGAGCCGAGGTCGAAGAAGGTTCTATAGGCTCCTATGGCTGCGCCTCGGAGCTCCCCCCTCACTGACTCGGAGGCGATGACTGGGGAGACGATCCATATGGCTCCGGTTGAGAGGCCGATGAGGAAGATCGTCGCAGCTATCAGGATGGGGTGATAGGCATATCTCAACAGAACTATGAGGATTCCCGTCGCTATGAGGCCGAAGAGGAGGACAGGCCTACGCCCTATCCTATCCGATATGGGGCCCATGGTGAACATCGCTGAGACGAAGCCGAGGGATCTCGCCGACAATATGAGGCCTATAACCGTGAGGGAGAGCCCTATCTCCTCGTTCATGTATATGGGGAAGATGGTGTAGAGGACTCCGACGCTCATAACGAACTCTGCGAAGATGGAGCTTGAGGCCACGATGATGTTCCTATTCATCAGAACCTCCAATATCGCTGAGAGGGGTATATGCCTCGCCTCCTCCATCCGTCTTCTATGCCTAATCCCCGAGATGGAGAGGAGGAGAAGTGCTACGCCGCCTATGAGGGAGGAGAGGAGGAAGGTTCCTCTAAACCCTAGGAGGGATACGACGTATCCGCTTATCGATGAGCCTAGAATGGTTCCGATGAACTCAACTCCCTGGAAGAATCCCATCGCGCTTCCACGGCGCTCGGCGGTGAATAGGTCGACGACGAAGGTCATCGCCACCGCATAGAAGAGCGGTGCTCCCAGCCCTATCATGGCTCTGCCAGCCATGAGCTGATAGGGGTTATGGACGAAGCGGCATAGGATGTTGCCCAGAATGGTCAGCGTTAGCCCCGTCGCCATGAGCTTGAAGTATCCGAGCTTTGATGAGAGGAGGCCGCTGGGTATCTCCATGAATATCCTCGCCGTCCAATAGGCGGAGACTACGAGTCCGATGGTGACGCCTACGGCTCCAATCCTCTTAGCGAAGATGGAGAGGAGGGGGTTTACCACGCTCCCGCTGAGGACTGTGAGGAAGGCGACGGCGCAGAGGAAGATATACTCCCTTGGAGCTCCATCCATATTGGTCTAAGAGACCACTAGGATGTCGATTATAAGGTTTGAGGGCGGAAACCCTTTTATCTCAGTGGATAATTCCCCTTCTCTGACATCCGGGATGGATAAGCCTAAGCTATTCGGGGAGTGGAGCTTCGAGGAGGTGACGGTTCGAGACCTCGGTCTACAACGCTACATCAACCTCGATCCCATATACCTACCGCACTCCGGTGGGAGGCATGAGGCGAGGAGGTTTAAGAAGTCGGAGCTAAACATAGTTGAGAGGCTCATCAACAGCCTAATGCACCCTGGAAGCAGTGGAGGGGAGAAGACCCGTATTATGAACGCCGTGAGGAAGGCCTTCAAGATAATAAATCTCAGAACGGGCCGCAACCCAATCGAGGTTCTGGTGAGGGCGATAGAGAATGCGGCGCCCAACGAGGATACAACCCGCATCAGCTATGGAGGCGTCGTCTACAGGGTGGCCGTCGACATCTCCCCCCAGAGGCGTGTCGATCTCGCGCTGAGATTCATCGCCCAGGGAACGAGGCTTGAGGCCTTTAGAAGCCGTAAGACCCTCGCCGAGGCCCTGGCGGATCAGTTGATTGGGGCCGCTAACAACGATACAAACAACTACGCCATAAGGAAGAAGCTGGAGCAGGAGCGCATAGCCTTAGCCTCAAGGTAGAAGCGATCCAAGTAAAAAGCCTAAAAGGCCGAGGGCCATCGCGGCGAGTATTAGATTCTTAACCTTAAGGCTGTTCTCCCTCGATGGACTCCTCACGAGGCTTATGGAGGAGTAGAGGAGCAGTATATCCGTCGAGAGGACTGGTAGAAGATACCAGATGGAGACGATTCCCCAGAGCATCGGAAGCGGTGATAGGAGCACGGCTGAGATGATGAAGAGCGCTGAGACCAGGGCCGCCACTCCAGGCCCCCTTGAGACGGCTATGGTTCTAACACCCCGCCGTCGATCCCCCTCGATGTCCGCTATACCCTTCGCAACCTCCCTACCCGTGTTGGAGAGGAAGGCCATCGAGGCGAAGAGTAGACTTCTCAACGGGAGGCCCATGCCGGAGGCGAGGGCTCCGTAGAGGAAGGGGATGGAGACGCATGTGCTCACCATCAGGTTGCCAGGCAGCCCCGTCGACTTGCCCACTGTGGAGTAGGAGGCCATCACGATCCAGGAGAAGGCGGCGAGGAGGAGGCAGCTCAGATTCGTCATCCAAGCCGATAGGAGGCCGAGGAGGCTGAGCAGAGCCATCAGGGCCAGGGCCTCCCATGGCTTCACCTCCCCGCTGGGTATCGGCCTATCAGGCTGATTTACGGCGTCTATTTCCCTGTCGCAGTAGTCGTTGAGGGCCATGGCGCTCGCCGTCATGAGGAAGCCGGTGGCGAAGCCGAGGAGCAGACCCCTCCACGAAGCTGGGGTGAGGCCTCCGGCTAAGGCGGCGCCGACGAGGACGGCGAACCCCATCATAGAGGCGTTTACAGGCCTCATCAGTTTAAGTAGGCTCAGGAGGTTGGCCATCGAAGGGAGAGATTCCCCGCAGCCTATTAAACGGTGTCGAAGGTAGGCTTTTCCCCAGGGCTGAGAAGATCACAGTGATGCGTCTCAAGGCCTTCGCCGTTAGGCAGTGGGGTGGGGGGAGAGCCTTCACAATCTATGTCACAGCCCTCCCCGCAGCCCTCCTCGTCGAGAGATGCCGCATAGATCGATGGACCCCTGAGAACCCTGAGGGGTATCAGAGGCCTCCAGATGAGCGACGCCTCGGCTGGAGAAGGGGGTCGGCGCTGAGATATCTGCTGAGGGAGCTTGGATGCTTCCCAACCTCGATCCTCCTCAATATTCGTGGTGAACTCCACTTCGAGGAGGAGTGGATTGAGGAGCCGCTCATCTTCGGGGAGCTCCACATCGAGGATGATGAGCCCCTCTGGGTTATAGATGGTCAGCATAGGGTTGAGGCTCTGCGGAGGGCGATTGAGCGGAATCCAATTTATGGGGATTACCCCCTCATCGTCTCGATTATGAGGCTGCCGGATCGCTTCGATGAGCTCCTCCTCTTCTACATCGTAAATCGCCGTCAGCGCAGCGTCCCCACAGACCTCGCCTATAGGCATCTCCAGAGCATGCTCCTCAAACGAGGCGTAGAATGGCTCTACGACCTCGAAGGTGGGAGGGGAGTCCGCCTCGCCCTCGCCGCCGAGGTCGTAGATCACCTCAACTCCTCCGAGCTCTCACCCTGGAGGGGTCGTATAAGGCGGATCGGAGAGGAGCGGCGTGAGGAGCACATCATCCATGACCGCCCCCTAATAAGGTCGATAGCTCCCATATTGAAGAAGCGAATCTTTGAGGGCCTCTCCATAGGGGAGTTGGCGGAGCTCCTCATAGACTATTGGAGAGCCTTGAATAGGCTGTATCCAGAGGCCTTCATCCAGCCTCAACGCTATACGCTGCTGGGAACCCCAGGGATATTCGCCCTCCACATGCTCTTCCCATCGATCTACGTCCGATGCGCCCGTCGAGGAGTCGTCGATGAGGAGGAGATGCTCAAAGTCCTATCAGCCCTCCTGGAGGAGACCCCGGAGCATCCCCAGCCGGAGTTTAGGGAGCCCCTAACAATGGATTTCTGGTCTAAGGAGCATGGCCCAGTCATAGCCCTCTCAACAAGCCTGAAGACCATCAGAGCCCTCTACCATGGCCTATTAAAGAAAATTCAACTCGTGGAGGGAGAGACCAACTCTCTCGACAACCTGTAAAGGCCGTAGAGGGCGACGAGGTAGAATAGATAGACAAGGTAGAGGTTCACCAACCCCGAGAGGCTGTAGGCGATCTCCCCGAAACCTAAGAGGAGAGGTGGGACGGTGGAGATGGAGGCCAAGACCGCTGGAAGCGTCAATAGGATTCTCCTCAGCCTTCTCGTCGATATCCATCTATCCCAGGTGTAGATGAGCCAAGAGGCCGCCACATAGGCGTATAGGATGCTTCCAAGAGGCATCTTCACGGCTCCAAGGCTTGGGAAACGGCTGACGAGTCTCCAGCCGAGGGGGAGTGGTAGATGTACGGGGAAGGTGAACAATATCCAGGGGAACCAGAAGTCGAATCCCCTAAGCTGATCATATAGGGGAGGCCTCTCCAATCCCGGTACGTCGTCGGTGAAGACGTAGCTCTGGATGGCCCCTGCGATGGAGAGGAAGGCGTAGAAGGCGAAGAGGAGCAGCCTCCTCGGGCAGGGCTTGAGAAACCTAAGAGCCCTAAGCCCTCTCCACAAGGATTCTCTCCCCCGCCTTAACCCTGCGGAATACCCCTGCGTCGCCGAGGATTCTTGCGAAGACGTTTACAGGGCTGGCGGCCCTGATCTCGTTGTCTCTGCTGACGGGTGTGGGGCCGAAGAAGATGCAGAGGGCTCTCCCCGGAGGCCAGTAGGCCACTTCTCCTACATCGACCCGCTCCCTCCCATTCTCCTCCCCTAACTCGATGGGTGTAGAGAAGTAGATTTCATCGCCCCAGCGCTCAGCTATGCCCTCTATGGGGAGAGCCCTCCAGATCGCCTCAGCCGTCTCTGGGTTCTCCTCCGTCAGCTCAGCCTCCACGGAGCCGATGCTGGGAGCCCTAAACCTTATCCTGCGCAACATCTCAGCCCCTGAGGGGGAGGGCTAAGACCTCCAGCACCCTCAGCCGCTTCTCAGGGTCTGGATCCACCATCTCCTCCGGCCCAGCCGCCCTGACGACGAGGGCGGTGTTGATGCCCCCCTCCTCACCGGCTACGGCGATCACCCTCTCCCCCTTTAGGCCTTCGCCCGCTGCGATGACCGCCGCCTCTAAAGCCGCCTTGACGCCCTCCCCGAAGAGGAGCAGACCCTCCCTCAGGTCTCTTCTATCCTGTATTGGGAGCTCCACCCGCTCAAGGGGTTTGACGCCGAGCTTCTTCATCCTCTTCTTAACATCATCGCCGTAGGTGAACTCCGTGACGCTGACGACTGGGGCAGCCCCCTCTAGGGCCTTGGCGATCCTCAGAGCCGATTTACCTCCCCTGCTGGCGATGGCTACGGCCTTCACATCTCCCTCTTGAACCCTCTCCACCACAGCCTTAACAAGCTCCTCAAACTCCCCAGCCTCAAGGTAGATGACCCTACCCACCTTCATGAGACCACCATCAAAAGGTCTCCGAAACACCCTAAAACCTTTACCGGAGGAGTTTGTTGAGATATACGCCTCTGGAGACGGAAGCCATGGATGTTAGGGTAGGCCTACTACTCCTCGCCGCCCTCCTGAGCCTTCAGGGCTCAACGCCGATGAGGGCTGAGGGCGTCGCCGTCGATGAGCTTGGAAACCCGCTGAGGGATGTGCAGCTCCACGTCTTCAGGGATCGCATCGAGGTCGCCTCCATCGCCATTGAAGATGGCGGATTCACCTTGGAGGCCTCAGGAACCCTCTATATCTATGCCGATGATCCATCGACGCCGGGGGTTGATTATCTCCCCATCAAGGTTGAAGCCCCATGGAGTGGTGTGAGGACGCTCGTCTTCAGACCAGCTGCAACCCTCATCGTCAGGGGGGCGGCTCAATTTGTTGACTCTAAGGAGCTCCCCATCTCAACAACCTTCACGGTTGTGGACTTGGAGGGTAAACCCATAGAGGTTGATGGCTTAACCCTCATCTACGGCGGTGGAGGAGACTCCCTCACATCCCTCTTAGACTTGGAGGAGGATGTCATCATCGTTCCAGCTGGGGTGTCCATAGGGGTGTCTGTGAACTGCTCCGTGCTCGTGGGCTCGACGCTTATCACGAGATGCTTCCCCCTCACCGATGCGCCTCTAAGGCTGGAGGGTGGGGAGGTTAGAGGTGTCAGCCTCTTAGCCGCCTCCATGCCCCTAAACCTCAAGCTGGTTGGAGACCTGCTTGGAGAGGTCTCCCAGAGGATCGAGGATATGAGGAGTGAGGGATTCTATCTGGAGGTTGAGTCCTCAAGGCTGAGGGAGGCCTCCACCCTCCTTGAGGAGGCGAGATACCTCAGCTCACAGGGATTATACATCGAGGGCTTCGACGCCGCCAGGAGATGCTACCTCAACCTCAAAACCCTCGATGGATGGCTTAGACATCAACGTATAGATGCATCAACCTCCATCTACCTCCTCCTCGCCTTCCTCTCCTCCACCTCAACCCTCACAGCCCTCCTACTCCTTGAGGGTTGGAGGAGTAGGCTGATCACTGCTCTCTCCCTCTACGCCGTCAGCCTCTCAGCCCTGAGGTGGAGCTATCCAGGATTCAGCCTCCTATCCCCACCCCTACTCGCCGTAAGCTCCATCGCAGCCCTATCGGCGACGCTCATCTCCCTCTACATCCTCAGCCATATAACCCCAAAGGCGAGGGGAGACGGCCACATACCCGTCAGAAACCTGATAGGGCCGATCATAGCGATAGGGAGACGAAACCTTAGGAGGCGTAGGCTGAGAACCCTACTCACCCTCTCATCGCTGATGATCCTAATCGCCAGCTTCGTCTCCCTCACAAGCGTATCCACAGGATACGGCCTCACAGCCCAGAGGGTTGGGAGATCGAATTGGAGGGGAGTTCTCCTAAGGCCTGGAATGATGCTCCAAGGCCTCGAGGCGACGGTGAATTGGCTCCT
The DNA here is from genome assembly GCA_964525955.1 of uncultured Candidatus Bathyarchaeia archaeon. Taxonomy (GTDB): domain Archaea; phylum Thermoproteota; class Bathyarchaeia; order TCS64; family B23; genus B23. The sequence continues at coordinate 13,689 of CAZGKJ010000009.1, read as the reverse complement.
CGATCAACCCGGAGTGGAGGCCGTGGCCCCAAAGGCTGAGAGCATGCCAACGCCGAATCCTCATACATCCCTGATGGGCCACCCAATCTACGGTGTAGTGGGCGTAGACCCCGAGGATGAGGGATGGGCCAGCGGCCTCGGGGAGCTCCTCATCGAAGGCCATCTCCCCTCCCCAGATGGGGTTGCCATAAGCCTGGAGCTGGCTGAGGAGCTCGGCCTCAGCTTAGGCGATGAGGTGAACCTCCTCGGTTGCCCCCTCACCGTTGAGGGATTGCTCAGCGATGATGGCTTAAGGAAGCTTAGGGAGATCGATGGCTCACCCTATCTGCCGGAGAAGCTGGTGAACATCAGCCCTGAGGGTGAGCCGCCGAACTTCATCCCCATGGTCTGCGAGCCTCGGGAGGTGGTGATCCTACATATATCGAGGGCCCTGATGGCCCCGCTGGTCTCGCCCTCAAGGCTCTCAGTCAGGCTGGGCGGCGACGTCGATGTTGAGGGCTTCGCCTCGAGAATGGCTCTGGAGCGGGGTTTTGAGGCCTACGCCTCGACGGGGGAGGCTGTCTACCTATATCGATTATCCTCCTATCTCGAGGGGAGGGGGCTGCCCCTCCTCATCCCCTGGCTCATACTGCTATTGAACATCGCCTCCATAACTCTAAGCGCCCTTAGGGAGCGTAGATGGGAGGTTTCGATACTCTCAGCCATAGGCCTAAATCCGACGCAGATAGCGGCAGTCTTCCTCGTTGAGGCATCGATCCTCGGCTTCGTCGGCGGAGGCCTCGGCCATCTCATAGGCCTCAGCCTCTATAGGGTGTTGGCCCTCCTGGGGATTCCTCTGAGCGTCTATCAGAAGGTCTCAGCCCTCTGGTGCCTCGCCTCCCTCGCCCTCAGCTCCACCGTAGCCCTCGTCGGGGCGGCCGTCGCCCTGAAGTCGTCAGTCATTCTCACCCCATCACTTATGCTTAGATGGAGGCTGAGGGGGGAGGAAGAGGAGGCGTGGATTATACCCATACCCGTCAGACTTAGACCGGGGGAGGAGGCGGATTTCGTTGAGTATGTCGCCGATAGACTCTCAACCCTTAAGACGGGGGTTGTCAAGAGGACGAGTCTCATAAGGGTTCATAGACTTCCAGGGGCCTATGAGGTAGAGTTCATCTACAAGTCGGTTGGACAGGCCCTCAACCCCTTCTATACGAGGAATAGGCTGAGAGTGGAGCGGGGCTCCGTAACCCTAACCTCCATAGGGGCTGAGCGGTGGGCCTATGAGGTTGGATCGCTTCTGAGGATGATAGCTGTGGAGTGGGCCTCTCTGAGGGGCTCTACCTCACCTCCACCTTCTCAACACGGCCATCCCTCAGCCAGATAACCCGGTCGCTCCCCCTGATCATCTCCACGTCATGCGTCGCAGCGATGATGGTCACCCCCCTCTCCCTGTTGAGCCTCTGCAGCAGCCCTATGATGCGGCGTCCGGTCTCATGGTCGAGGTTGCCCGTCGGCTCATCAGCCAATATGATGTCTGGGTCGTTCACCATGGCCCTCGCTATGGCTACACGCTGCTGCTGACCCGCTGAGAGCTCCGATGGTAGATGGCTAAGCCTATCGCCGAGGCCCACCATCCTTAGGAGCTCCTCAGCCTTCCTAACCCCTTCATCCCAGGGTAGGCCTGCGAAGACGGTTGGCAGAGCAACATTCTCCAGGGCCGTGAGGACTCCGATGAGGTTGAAGTTCTGGAAGATGTAGCCGATCTTACGGCATCTAAGCCAAGCCAACTCATAGGCGTCCAGCTCTGCGAGGTCTACGCCGTCGACGTATACCTTCCCCCTCGTCGGCCTGTCGAGGCCTCCGATGAGGTTGAAGAGCGTCGTCTTCCCCGAGCCAGATGGACCTACGATAGAGACGTATTCCCCCCGATAGAATTCGAGGGTTACGCCGTCAAGCGCCTTTATGACGGTGCCCGCCATCTCATAGTATCTGGCGAGGTCTACGACCTCTATGAGGGGCTCAGACCTCATATCTCAACGCCTCTATTGGGTTCAGCCTCATAGCCCTATAGGCTGGGTAGAGGGAGGAGGCTGTGGAGATGAGGGTTGAGAGCAGCATCGTCGAGGCGAGTGCGAGATAGTTGACGCCGCTGAGCCCGTTTAGGGGTGTGAAGATTAGGGCTGGTATAACGCCTAACAAGATGCCGATGACTCCGCCTATGACCCCCTGTATGAAGGCCTCGACGATGATGAGTAGGAAGACATGGCGATCCAGGGCCCCTATGCACTTCAACACTCCTATCTCCCTATATCGCTCATATACCGATATGAGCATAACCGTCGCCGTTGAGACGGCTGCAACGATGACGGCTACGGAGAGAAGCCAGAGCCTATACGCCCCTAGGCCTCCGCTTAAATTCAACGCTATGTATGCGTAGAAGGCTGAGGCGAGGGAGATGGATGCGATATTCACAGGGGCCTGACCTCTCCCCCTGATATATCTGAGGCCGAGTCTGATGGCGTCGGAGAGGCCGAAGTGGGTGGAGTCAGCCATCAATCAACCCTTCCAGGCTAATTAGCCTCCTCCCACTCATCCCAATCCTCTTCCTCCCACTCCTCCTCTTCCCACTCCTCCCACTCCTCTTCGATCCACCCCTCCTCCCTCTCCAGGTCGAGGCAGTCATAGCAGAGCATCCTCTTAGGGTCTCCACACTCATCGCAGAACTTCGCTCCACATCTGGAGCATTCATAGAGGGTGACTGCCTCCATGCCGCAGATTTCACAGATGGGCATTCAACCCCTCCAGTGAAATGGGTGGGCGCCCATCAGCTTATAAAGGTTTAGCGACCCCCTCTAAGGGGGCATGGCCATAGGGAGATTCCAGGTTATGGCGATGCTCCAGGCAGCGAGGGCCTATAGGCTCGGCCTCCCCCTCGAATCCTCCCTAAGCTGGGGTCTGAATAGGGCGATCTTCTACGCAGCCGCCAAGAGGGGTTTCAGGAGGCTTAAGATGCCCCGCAGACCCAGGGGGGAGGCGCTCGCCAAACCCCTACTTGAGGAGAGGGATGTCTTCTACCTCGGAGATGAGATGGCCTATAAGACCGAGGTGGACGGCGTCCTCTACTTCACCATCGGCGGCAAGCCCCAGACGGCTGAGGACTTCAGATGAGAGATCGTGAGGCGCTTTGGAGACGCCTTCGACGAGGCTTGGAGGGAGGCCCTCGAGATCGTCGGCAAATACGATAGGGAGATACTCCTATCGCAGAGGAGGTTCTATGAGGAGGTGTATAAGCCGAGGAGAGACCTACTCGCTGAGAGATGGACTAAGCTGGCGAGGGAGAGGAGACGCCCTACCGCCTCCTCCTGAGGAGCTCCTCCAGGTAATCCGACAGATCCTCAGCCTCCCCTCCCCTACCAGCCTCCCTTATGGTCTCCACGATGGAGATGATGAGGAAGGAGGATACCGTGAGGATGAGGGGGGAGAGCAATAGGAGCGCTATAAGCATCTCCCAGCTCTCCATCCCGATCTCCTGAGGGAAATGGCGGAAATAAAACCTTACGTCGACACCATTTTAACATCCAAGGTGTATCATCAAGGAGCGATATGAGACTCTACATCAGCGAGGGGGAGTATAGGCGTCGGATTGAGAGGGTTAGGGAGGAGTTGGAGAAGCGGAGTCTCGATGCACTGCTCCTGACGAATCCGAAGCATATCTTCTACCTCACAGGCTATACGCATATATCGACCGAGAGACCCGCCCTACTACTGGTTCCAAGGGAGGGGGAGCTCGCCTTCCTCGGCCCCCTACTCGAGGAGGATCACCTAAGACATCAGACCAGGCTTATAGGGGAGGTGAGAACCTACTTCGACTATCCCGGAGAGCGTCATCCAATAGAGCTCTTCGCAGATTGGCTCAGGGAGATGGGCTACGCCGAGGCGAGGCTGGGAGCCGACAACCCCGCCGGAGCCTCAGGCATCTACGGCTATGTGGGGCCGCCGCTAAGCGAGAAGCTCCCCGAAGCCACCTTCGAGAGGGCTGGAGACATCATCTGGGAGATGCGTCTCATAAAATCCAGGGAGGAGATCACCCTCATAAGGGAGAGCGCAAAGTGGGGGAACCTCGCCCATCGATTGTTGCAGGAATACACGGCTCCAGGCCTATGGGATGTGGAGGTCTCCCTCATGGCGTCTCTGGAGGCAACCTCGATCATGAAGAAGGCCCTCGGCGTCGAATACGTCCCCACGAGGGTGAGGGGGCCTCCAGTCTACGCCGGTTTCAGGGGTCAGGTGGGATGGAAGTCGGCGATGCCCCACTCCATAGGGATTGGACGTGAGATAAGGGTTGGCGACGTCCTCATAACCGGCGCCGGAGCCGATGTGGGCGGCTACACCAGCGAGCTGGAGAGAACACTCATCGTCGGGGAGCCGTCGGAGAGACAGCGTAAACTCTTCGAGGTTATGCTGAAGGCTCAGGAGGCGGCCTTCGAGGCGATGGGGCCGGGGGTGAGATGCTGCGACGTCGATAGAGCCGCAAGGGAGGTCATCATCAAGGCTGGATATGAGGCATATATGCGTCATCACACCGGCCATGGAATAGGCCTCGACGGCCATGAGCCTCCATGGCTTGACATCGGAAATGAGGAGCCCCTGAGGCCTGGAATGGTGGTGAGCTGCGAGCCGGGCATCTACATCCCAGGCTACGCCGGCTTCAGACACTCCGACACCGTGCTGATCACCGAGGATGGGGCTGAGAGGGTCACCTATTACCCCAGAGACATCGAGAGCCTAACAATCAGGGCTTAACCCTTATAGAGGCCGAGGGCGAAGCCTGAGGCGAAGCCGAAGCCGAGTAGATTAGATGCTCCCAGGATGATGCTCTGGAGCTCCATGGCCCTGGAGAGGAGTGATGAGAGGAAGCCCTCCAATGCCCGATAATTTATGGTGATGATCCCCTCCCACTGGAGATACTGCAGCGCCACGAGGAGTGATCCGAGGGAGATGAGGATGATCCTCCCCACCTTCTTTAGGGCGTATCCCGATGCGTAGCCGATGGCGCCTCCTATGGCTGTGGATCTGACGGCTGGGTCTGAGAGGAGGATGGGGAGGCTTATAGTCATCTCTCCTAGGCTTAGAGAAGTTGTCCATCCTTAAAACATTTTATGGAGTGAGAAAAAGGTGTAGAACTACCTAATTCTCTCGAGGTATAGGACGTTGTTGATGACCGAGGTCTTCACCTTATCCCCCAGCCCTCTAAGCTCGATCCTCTTATTCAACTGCATCCTCACATAGTTTGGATTCTTCCCCTCCACCTCCACCTCCACGACATCCTTACCCGACTCCAGGAAGGCATCTATTATCGGATCGTATTTACTGCCCTTCCTATACCTTCTCCTCGGCTTGCTCTCAACAGGCTTCAGCATATATCTCAGCTCGCCCATTAAGACGCCCAAAAATTAGGATTCATGATCAACTATATATAATAATTGAGTCCTCACCCTTCCACGCTGTTAAGTATCTCCTCTAAGGCCTTCTTAGCCTCCTCATAGATCTCCTCCGTCATCGATCCATCAGCCATCATCCTCTCCAATCCATCCATCAGCTCCCCTACAGCGCTCTCCAGCTCCCCGCTCTCCATCCCCATGATGCCCGGTAGATCGGTTAGGTAATCCACTTCAGCCCTCAACCTCTCCGCCTCGCCGCCGAGCTTCTCCACATCCCATCTATAGGCTGGAGCCTTAACCTCATACTCCTCCTCCGATGCATCTCCGATCTCCCTCCTGATCTCCAACTCCTCAAGCCTCATCTTCGCCTCCATAAGCCTCTCCTCCAGCTCCCTCAGCTGAGCCCTACGCCTCTCCAGCAGTCCACGCCACTCCGAGAGCCATCTCTCACCCCTCTCAACATAGTGGCTCAGCAGTCGATTGAAGGCCTCCTCCCTCAACTCGCCGTTCAGCAGCATCTTAACCATCCTCATCCTTATGGAGAGGTTCTTCGCCACCTCCCTCATAACCTCCTCCAGGGGGGTGGGAGGCGTAAAGACCTCAGCCTCCTCAGCGGCTTCCTCCACCTCAACGACTTCCTCCTCGACCTCCTTCTCTCCCTCCTCCTCTCGCTCCTCTACTTCCTCCTCCACAGATTCCTCCTCGGTCTCCCCAGCCTCCTCAGCCCTCTCAGCCTCGGCCTCGGCTTCGCCCTCAGCCTCCTCGACGCCCTCCGACTCCTCCTCGACGCCCTCTTCAAACTCAACTTTATGGAGGGGGCATCCACAGTTGAGGCAGTAGAGGGTCTTAGGCACCATCTCATGACAGTTTGGACATCTAACCAGATCGGCGGTTGACTCCACCTCCATCCTATCCCCTGATAGATAGGGGCGTCCATGGAGGGATTCAACCTTTTCAGACACCTCTTTAAAGAAACAAATCAAAACCACATATTTTCATCACAACAATTATCTAATATGATCTAAGGGGGTGAGGGATGGAGCTCCACCTTAGAATGAAGCGTTAAACTATCACCCCTCCTCTCAAAGCTCTTTAAAGTTTGAGTGTAATGGAGATCGAAACCCCTTAATGGGTGAATCTAAAATCCTCAAAACCCAACTAATAGGAGGTTGGGGAGCCCACTGTCAGGGGATGTTGAAGGACAGTTAGAGCGCTCCGCCAAAGGCGCCTTCATACTCCTCATAGGCCGAGTCCTCTCCCTCTCCCTATCCGCCTTAGCCGTCATCCTAATAGCGAGGCTGATAGGCTCAACAGCCTACGGCTACGTCACCATGGCGATGATACCCATCTCCATCGCCACCCTCCTCTCAAATCCAGGCGTCTCAGCCGGCTTGACGAGGTATATAGCATATTACACTGCCGAGGGGAGAAGCGACGATATACCGATACTGCTTAGAACCGGGCTCGGCCTCAATCTTCTCTTCAGCGTAATCCTCGCCCTCATAATCTATCTCCTCTCACCCCAGCTCTCAGCCCTCTTCCATGAACCCATCGAGGGCCTCATACGCTTAGCCTCCCTCTACATCATAGTCAACACCCTCCTCATAACAGCTCAGGCCTCCTTCACGGGCTTTGAGAGAATGGAGTTCTACACCCTCACATCAGTCATCTATTCGCTTCTACGCTGCATCCTGTCCATCACCCTCATATTGATGGGTCTCGGAGCCTTTGGAGCCATCGCCGGAGACGTCTCGGCGTTCCTAATCTCCTCCATCGTGGCGATCCTATTGCTCATCCCCCATCTCAAAGTCTCAAGTGGCTCGATGAACTCCTCGATGGCTGTATCCCTCCTCCTCTCCTATGGATTCCCCCTCTTCATCTCAAACCTCCTCGCAGCTGGGTTTAATCAGCTATGTAACTTCCTCCTCGCCTCGAGTGTGGAGGCATCGGTGATGGGTAATTATCAGGCGGCCGTCAACTTCACAGCTCTCCTCAGCCTCCTCATCATACCGATCACAACCGTCCTCTTCCCCCTCTTCTCGAAGCTTGATAGGGGGCTACTTAGAGAGGCCTTTCAGGCCTCTGTGAAGTATACTGCCTTCCTCCTCATCCCCTCGATCCTGCTCCTCATCTCGGTCTCCGATGCCGCCGTTCGGATCGTCTATGGGGGTGGATATAGCCTCGCCTCCAGCTTTCTATCCCTCTACCTCCTCATCTACATCTTCCTCGGCCTTGGAGGCCTCAGCGTCTCCAATCTTCTTAATGGTCAGGGGGAGACCCATGTGGTTCTCCATATGCGCCTCCTCAACCTCCTGTTAGGTCTGCCTATGGCCTTGATACTTATACCCAGATTCGGGGTTGTAGGCCTCATAGCCACCTTGATCGTCTCTCCAAGGCTCGGCCTCATCTACGGCCTATATTGGATCTGGAGGCGCTACGGCTTCACCGTCGATTTCAAATCCTCAGCTAAGATTTATCTCTCAGCCGCCGCAGCCTTCCTAGGGGTGGAGCTCCTCCTCCACTTTACCGCATTCACCCCCTGGATGTCTCTCCTCCTTGGAGCCGCTGTCTACATCTCCCTCTATTTGATCCTCACGGTTCTCCTCAGAGTATTGGATGAGGGGGATCTGAGGAATCTGAGGAGGATGGTGAGGGCTTTAGGCCCCCTCTCAACGCTCTTCACCCCCCTCCTCTCGCTTCTTGAAGCCCTCTCCCATCTGTTATATCCCGATTGACGGCCTCCCCGTGCTGAGAAGCATCAACTTGGCTTCAGGCCTATGGCTTTGTCCACGGCTGAGTATGCATACATAGATGTTGATCTCCCCTGGATGGCGATGCCGTGAGCGTAGAGGTGGCCGTAAAGTTCACGCCTCAGTGGAGGGTGAGCCTTCGATAGTTCACTATTTATGTGGAGCTCCAGGCTTATCCCTGGCAACCCCATTCACCCTATGGACGGTGAACCTGAGGATCATGTGGCCTCTATTCCTATGTCCCGCTTCATCTCCTCAGCACTCTTAGCAGGGTTCCCTCGATCAACCTGATCTTAGAGTCGATTCTGCAGAGAACCACCTTCATTATCGTCTCCTCATCGACCCAGCCCATCTTCACGGCGAGGTTGAAGCGTCTATCAGATGCGAATAGGAGGTCTCCCATCCTCCTGATCTTCAGGGAGTTCTCAAGGGTTTCGCCAAGCTGTCTACGCCATTCATCCTCATATACCTTGAGGGGCTTCCCCTCCAGGAGGTGTTGGGCTAACGCCCATCCCGCTATTCTGCCGCAGATGAGGGCTGTCGGAACTCCTCCCCCGACGGAGGGGATCGTCTGCCCAGCGGCGTCGCCGACGGCGATGATGTCGTCTCCATAGGTTCTCCTCAGTGGGCCGCTGACGGGTATGAATCCAACCTTCACGGCGGTGGATTCGGCTTTCCCAAGCATCTCCGAGGCCTTGGGATGCCGCTCGACGAATCTCCTGAAGTAGTCCCTTATGCTTAGGCCTGGCTTCATGTAGGGGGTTCTCACCCCTACCCCTATGTTCGCTATGTCCCTCCCCTTTGGGATGATCCAGGCGTAGGCTCCAGGGGCGTAGCGTTCGCCGAAGTACATCTCTATGGTTGCTGGATCCTGATCCACATCCACCATCTCATGTTGGTAGCCTACGGCGTAGTCGTGGGGATCCCTTGGAACTGGTAGGCCTCCCCTCCTCGCCGTTATGGAGTAGGCTCCATCGGCTGCCACCACAACCTTGGCCTGAATCTCTGTGGTCTTGCCATAATGCTTGATGAGGACTCCGCTGGAGGTGGGGGCTATGGCCTTGGCGTTGGGCATCAGCTCCGCTCCAGCCCTCGCCGCCTCGACGGCGAGATATTTATCGTATAGCTTCCTCTCGACGACGACCCCCTTGAAGGGGATGGAGACCTCGACGTCGCCTGGGAAGTTGAATCTCACCCTCCTGGTTCTGTTTAGGATGCACCATCCAGGGGGGTCGAAGAGGTTTTCAAGTCTCTCAGCCTTAGGTGCGAGTCTCCTCATCTCCTCGAGGCTTGGGATGAACTCTCCACATTTATCCGGCACCCCTATCTCGAGGCTTCTATCGATGAGGAGAACCTTAAGGCCTCTCGAGGCCGCCTCCCTCGCCGTGGCGGAGCCAGCCGGCCCAGCTCCCACGACGATTACATCGTATGATCCTCCCCGCCTCTCAGGGTTCAGGGGCTACACCTCCAGGTTCAGGTAGTATCTCTCAACGAGGTGGAGGAGGCATTCGAGGGGTGGTGAAGGGTTGAAGTCCTTTAAGGCGTCTATGCAGCCCTCTGCGTAGAGCCTCATCTTCTCCACGGCCTTCGACAGGGCATTTGTCTCGATGTAGATTCTCCTCACCTCCCCCGCCTCTATCGGCCTCCCCTCCTCATAGGCCCTCAAGAGCTTCCCTCGATCCATCTCTGTTAGCGTGGGGGATTGGAGGGCGTAGATGAGGGGGAGGGTTACGTCGCCGTTTACCAAGTCGTTTAGGGCTTCATCACCGTTTAGGATGCCCTGGACATCATCCCTTATCTGGTAGGCGACGCCGAAGCATCTGCCGAAGTCGGCGAGCCTCTTCACCTCCTCGTCGCCTCCCCCGCCTATGAGGGCTCCAAGGGCCGCCGAGGCCTCGAAGAGGCTTCCGCTTTTGAGATATGCGATCTCCAGGTATTCCTCCTCGGAGAGTATTCTCCTCCTGTAATGGGTTTGGAGGGCGACTCCCTGAACCATCTTTGAGGCCGTCTCAGAGAGCCATTCGACGATCCTTGGGTCTCCGGTCTCGGAGGCGTGGTGGAGGCCGAGGCTGAGGAGTATATCTCCCGCAAGTATGCCCCTCTTAACCCCGTAGGCTATATGAACCGACGGCCTCCCCCTTCTGGTTTCATCCTCGTCTATGATGTCGTCGTGGATGAGGGTGCCGTTGTGGATGAGCTCCAGGGCGAGGAAGGGCTTCACCGCCTTCTCCCGTTCGCCGCCTACGAGTTCGGCTGAGAGTAGGCAGATGAGGGGTCTAAGCCTCTTCCCACCTGTTCTCAGCATATATCTCACGGGCGCCTCCATGAGGGGGTGAAGCGATGTGAGGTCTATGCGCTCTAAGGTCTCATCGATATACTCCTTTAGCTCCCTCAGCCTCCTCTCGATCAATTCAGACATCGAGGCCTACCGACCTTCTCCTACTTAACCCTACCCTACCTATTTTAACCTTAACTAATATGATCTAAGGATGACTCGGCTCAAGGTCTGGCTGCTGGAGACGAGGCCCAACTTCCTATTGTTGACGCCCATCGTATACTCCGTGGGCCTGGCCTCAGCCCTCATAGAGGGTTATCATAGGCCGTTGAACGCCGTCCTCGGCCTCGTCGGAGCGCTTCTGGCCCATGTAAGCGTAAACGTCCTAAACGACTACTACGACTATAAGAGCGGCCTTGACCTGAGGGTGAGGAGAACCCCCTTCAGCGGGGGAAGCGGCATACTGCCTCAGGGCCTTCTAAATCCTGAGAGGGTCTATCTCCTCGGCCTATCGACGCTTTTCATCGGCCTCCTCATCGGAGTCTACTTCCTCCTCACACTCGGCTTGGGTCTATTGCTCATCCTCATACCGGCAGCTCTCAGCGTCTATCTCTACACGACGCATCTAAGCCACTGGTATGTCGGGGAGCTCTTCGCAGGCCTAAACTTCGGCCCCCTAATGACGCTGGGCGCCTACTATCTCCAGGCTGGATGCTTCGGTTGGACGCCGTTCATCGCAGGTCTCATCCCAGGCATATTGGTTGGGACGCTTCTATTCCTCAACGAGTTTCCAGATGTGGAGGCTGACATAAGCGTGGGGCGTAGAAACCTCGTCATCCTCCTCGGTCGGCGTAGGGCTTCAAGGCTCTACGCACTCCTCATCGCCTCCGTCTACCTCTACATCGCCGCAGCCGTCCTGCTGAGGCTTCTCCCCTGGACCTGTCTAATCTCCCTCCTCACCCTACCGATAGCGGTCAGAGCCGTGAGGGGGGCTATCATCAACTATGATGATATGGCCGCCATGATACCTGCTATGGCCTCCAACGTCATCGTCGTCCTCTCAACCTCAGCCCTCACAGCCTTAGGCCTCGCCTTGGCGCTGCTTCTCTGATCGCTCAGCCAACAATACTATGAGGGCTCCGAAGGCCAGCTCCCACATAGCCGTCCTCCCAATCAGCCCCCTTAATAGTTCCAGCAGCTCATCGTTTCTCGGCAGCCTCCTATAGGTCTCGTAGAGCAGCCTCCAGGGATTCCTCAAACCCCTATTGGATGCGAGGGCTGCGATGAGTGGAACCCCTATACGGAGGTGTAGCTCCAGCAGCCTCTCCATCACGGGGTTTCGGGGCTTTCCCAGGTCTATGAGGAGCAGCCGTCCCCCAATCCTCAGGATGCGCCTCACCTCTTGGAGCGCCCTCACCCTGTCGGTGGAGTCTCTGAGCGCATAGGCGGCCACTACGAGGCTGAGGGCTCCCCTCCTCAGCGGTAGGGCCTCGAAGACTCCCCTCAATAGATGGCCGTTCAACCTTCGCAGCCTCCCCCTCGATGCCTGGAGCATCTCCGGCGAGTAGTCGAGGCAGATTAGGGGGCCTCCAATCCTCTGGGCGAGGGCCTTCGCATAGTTTCCAGGGCCTGACCCAAGCTCTAGGGCTACGCCTCCCATGGCTCCTATAATTCTCAGCCCTATTCCCCTGGCCCTCTCATCCTGCCAAAGGGAGATGAGGTGGTTCACCCTCTCGTAGCAGCCTATCGTCTCCTCTAAGGCCTCCTCGACTCTCCTCCACAGCCATGGCGTCAGCCCGTTCAAGCTCTATTCTCAGCTGTTTAGGGGGCTGATAATCGCTTTGCTCTACGTGGAGGTGCCAACCTTTATCTGGGAGGTGGTGGGGTTAATGTTGATGTCTGGGGGAGGCCTCAGCTTCTTAGACTATGAGAAGCCGAGGGTAGTGATGTTCTGCGGTAAGGGGGGCGTCGGAAAGACGACGGCCGCCTCAGCGACGGCCCTCCACTTCTCCAGGAGGGGCCTCAAGACGCTGCTCATCTCAACAGACCCCACACCCTCACTCTCAGATATACTTGAGCGAGACGTCTCCGGAAGCATTACTCCCATAGAGGAGGTGCCAGGCCTCGAAGCCGTGGAGCTGGACTATGACACCGTCGTGGATATGTGGAAGAAGCGCTTCGGAAGGGAGGTCTACGAGGTCGTCTCATCCTTCCTACCGGTCGACGAGGAGATCATCGAATACGTCGCTGGAGCTCCAGGAATAGACGAGGAGTTCGCCCTCAGCTACGTCTACGATCTCTACCGCAGCGGCCGTTACGACCTTATAGTCTGGGACACAGCTCCAGCCGGTGGAACGCTGTCGTTGATCAAGCTGCAGGAGAAGTTCTATAGGCATCTCGGCGACGCCGCTAGGTTGTATGTCAGGGTGAAGAAGGCTCTCGACATCCTCGTTAAGGGGCGTGAGCGTCGAGACCCTCTGGGCATCATAGAGGAGTGGAGGAGGCTCGCTGAGAATGTTCTATCGATGCTGAGGGATGAGCATACCAAGGCCTTCCTGGTGACTATTCCCGAGGCCCTCGGCGTCAATCAGACGAGGAGGGTGAAGAGGGAGCTTGATGAGTATGGGATAAAGGTGTCGGGGGTCATCGTCAACTACCTCGTCCCTGAGGAGGAGGCTGAGCGATCGGAGTTCAACCGTAAACGTAGGGAGATGCAGCTCCGCTACCTGAGGGAGATAGAGCATCTCTTCAGCGATGGGTTGAGGGTCATCATCCTACATCTCCTCCCCTTCGAGGTTAAGGGCCTAAAGGCCATAGGGGAGGTGGAGAGACGGCTATTCCCATCATAGACGTCTTGCCAGGCCGAGGAGATGCTTCAATACGCCCTTCAGCCTTATACCCGCCCTCTCCGTCACCCTTAGCTCACGTTTACCCTCCCAGGTCCATCTCCTCGCCCTCTCCACCTCCTCTCGAAGCTCCTCATATCGCTTCTCCCTCTCCTCGGGGTTGGAGACCCTGATGTTTATCTCATCGATCCTATGCATCACCCACCTCGCCAGCTTCAGCCCCTCCTCAACCCGCTCAGCCCTCTCCTCATCTACGAGGCCGAATTCTCGTTTCACCCTATTCATCCCGAGCATCGCCTCATAGGTTGCCTCAGCGATCTCATCTCGACTCATCCATCTCGTCTCGTAGTTTAGGAAGAGCTTCCAGCAGGGCTGGTAGAGGGCCTCACGATGCT
>CAZGKJ010000008.1:0-42266 GCA_964525955.1 uncultured Candidatus Bathyarchaeia archaeon | reverse complement strand
CTACTGGACCTTCTCCGATAGGGGGGAGGGGGGCGTCATCGCTCGATTTTTGAAGTTTAACCTCACCAGGGTTATGGGAATCACCCTGACGCTGCTGTTATTGAAGTTCTTCACGGAGCTCCTGCGGCTTCATTACCTCATATCAAACGCCCTCGCCATCCTCATCGTCTTCATCTTCAACTATCTCCTCAGCATCTTCTGGGTTTGGCGTCGGCCTCTGGGAGATAGCAGGGGGAGCCGCATCGCTCGCAGAGTATGAAGCCCCTATCGGCATCCTCCACCTCCATCCAATGGCCGCAGACTCCGCATTTAACGAGAAGCCTCTCCACATCTCCCTCCTGGACTATGAGAGACTTGGCCTCAGCGGGTGGATGGAGCCTCCTAAGGCCGAGCCTCGAGGCCTTCAACCTAATCGCATTTGGACTCCTCCCTGGGAAGGCCTTAACCACCTCCTCGAAGGGGATGTCGGAGGCGTAGAGGGCCTTAAGGCGTTCAATCTCCTCCCTCGTCCACCTCCTCAACCCCCTCACCGCAGAGATATTGAGGATGCGAGGCCTTAACCATTCCGCAGATGCCGAGCCTTTTATGATTTGAGAAAAGTTTAATCGGATCGACTCTCCTCCAATATGAGACCTATGGAGCTCCAATACCTATGGACGCCGAACTTCTTCAGGCCACGGATGGTCGCCGCCTGGCCTGGTATGGGCTATCTTGCGAAGATCTCGGCTGACTATCTCAGGAAGAGGCTGAGGGCTAAGCCCTTCGCTGAGATCAACTATTATCAGAACTCCATCATCTATCGAGACGGCGTCGCTGAGCTTCCCTCCATTAAGCATACCTTCTATGCGGCTCCGAGGGAGGATCTAATCATCTGCATCGGCGAGGCTCAGCCCACCATACCTGAGGAGGCCTATAGATTGGCTAGATGCGTCATAGGAGTCGCCGAGCGCTTCGGCGTTAGGCGCATCTACACCATGGCGGCCTATCCAACGGATTATTATGGTGAGCCCAACGTCTATGGTGTGTGTAACGATGAGAGGTTGATGGAGGTGTTGTTGAGGCATGATGTCAGGCCCTTGGAGGGGGAGGGAGCCGTCAACGGCCTCAACGGCATATTGATCGGGGTGGCTAAGCAGCGTGGCATCGAGGGCATCTGCCTCCTCGGCGAGATAAGGTATGCAAACATCCCTCAGCATCTCTCCTCTAAGGCGGTTCTTGAGAAGCTCTCAAGGATACTGGGCATAGAGATCGACACCTCACCTCTGGTGGAGAGGGCGAGGAGGATCGATGAGTCCATCAGGAGGAGGCTGCTGGAGTATCAGAGGGAGGAAGAGGAGGCCTATCGAAGGGAGGAGGAGAAGGCCTATAGATATGTGAGTTAGAGTATGGGGTGAAGCCTTGAAGGGCGTTGAGAAGGTTTGGTGGGGTAAGGTCATCGCCTCCATAGCCGTCGCCCTCCTCACCATAGCGTTGCAGCTCTACATCGACCTCCCAGCATCGACGCTCCTCCCCCTCGGCGTCATCCTCTACATCCTCATATCAGACCTGCTATCAGTGCTGTTAGCGGTTGATAGGAGGAGGGGGATGAAGATCGGAGTCTTCGCCTACTTCCTCCTATGGATCACAACCTGGATACTCCTCTACACCTATCTCACCGCTTAGGACTCCCCTGGGAGCTACGATGGGAGATTAGATCCATCCAGGCTGAGAGGAAGCCCTGATCGAAGGGGGGTTTAACACCCATCTTCATGATCCTCCTAAACTCCCTACCATATCGTTTGAGGTTTTGAGGGGTGAGGGATGCCCTATTGAGGAAGTCCCGCTCATCCCCCGATCTGCTGGAGAGGAGCATACCCTCCAGGGCCTTGAGGTAGCCAGCCTTAAACTCCTCTCCGCCCAGTCGACCCCTCCTAATGTTCTCCAGGAGCCTCTCAGCCTCTGAGAAGCGCCTCTCAAGGAGGCAGTCGAAGAAGCGTTTAACCTCCTCCCCTGTTTTAGGCATCGTCCTCGCCTTCCACACCCCGATCCGTAATTCTGATCAGGGCCTCCCCCTCTGGGAGGTTTGGGCTGACCGTCAGCTTAGCTATCCTGATGTTCCCCCTCCCCTTCCTCAGATAGATCCTCGTATGACTCGTGTGGCCGAGGATGTGACCGCCAACGGGTCTGACATCCCTCGTGAAGAAGACGTTTGGCTGAGCCATAACCTGATTTGTGACGACGGCCGCCGCGTTGAAGGCCCTCGCCAACCTTATGAGCTTATGTAGATGCTTGTTTAGCTGCTGCTGCCTCGAGGCGAGCATCTCCCTGCCGAGGTATTCGCTTCTGAAGTGACTTGTGACGCTGTCGATGATTATAAGCTTGATGTTATTCTCCTTGATGACCTCATCGGCGTTCTCCAATAGCACCATCTGATGATTCGACGTATAGGCCTCGGCGTAGATTATGTTCTTCAAAACCTCATCTGGGTCCAAGCCGAATCTAGGGGCGATCTGCATGATCCTCTCAGGTCTGAAGGTGTTCTCGGTGTCGATGTATAAGGCTCCACCCTCCAAGCCTCCCTTCTCATAGGGGAGCTGAACAGTTACGCAGAGCTGCTGACATATCTGAGACTTCCCCGTCCCGAATTCTCCGTAGAACTCGGTGATGGTCTGGGTCTCTATCCCTCCGCCCAGCAGTCTATCGAGGCTTGGACATCCCGTCGTCAGCTTTCTGACGCTCTTCCTCAGCTTCACGAGTTCGTCTCCCCTGACGAATGTGATGGCCATACTCCTCCTCGCAGCATCTATTATCTTCGCAGCCGTCGCCTCCCCTATTCCGGCTGCCACCAGCTCGCTTACGGCGGCAGTGGCGAGAGCCTCAACGGTTTTATAGCCGCTCCTCCTAAGCTTCTCCGCCGTCGCTGGACCCACCCCTGGCAGGTCCTCGAGGGTCTTATACCTCATCTTGTAGTATTCCATGCCCTCGGACATCTCGATTTCACTATCTCTGCATCATTTAAATAGGCTTCTTGGGAGACGGAGAGGTGGAGCTCCATCACTGAACCTCTATGTTCTCCTCTGGGAATCCCATCTCGATGAGTATCTCCTTAACCCTCTCCCGATGGTCTCCTTGGAGCAGTATCTGATTGTTTTTGGCCGTTCCCCCGCATGCGCATCTGGCTTTGAGCTTCTGGGCTAAGCGGCTCAACTTCACCTCCTTCGGGTCTATGCCGTCGATAACCGTCATATGCTTACCCCACTTCCTCGTCTCCAGCCTGATCCTGATCCTCTGCTGCTCCTTGCTTATCTCCTCGCAGACACAGAGGTCTTTGGGCAGCCCGCAGATGGGGCAGATCTCCACCATCCTGACTCCCATAGCCACTCCATGTTCTAAAACTTTGCCCTCATGTGAACCTGTGCAGCAGCCTGAAGGCCTCGAGGGCATCCCTGGAGTCGAGGACGATGACTGTGTTCGTCGAGCAGCTGATGAACTCGACGATGTTTATGTTCCTGCTCGCCAGCAGCTGGCTGACGAAGGCGACGAATCCAGGCGTCGTCTCCACCCTCGGGGGGCTGAGGAGTATGAGGGCTACGAGGTCTCTGGTAACCTGAACCCCCTCTGGGAGGGGCTCCTCCAACTCGGTTTGATCGACGATGTAGACGTAGCTGTCGGTTAGGTAGGCGGTGACTATGTATGGGATGTCCAGCATCACGGGGGAGATTATGACGGCGATCTTA
The DNA here is from genome assembly GCA_964525955.1 of uncultured Candidatus Bathyarchaeia archaeon. GTDB lineage: Archaea > Thermoproteota > Bathyarchaeia > TCS64 > B23 > B23. Next base: position 38,550 of record CAZGKJ010000008.1, on the reverse strand, counting down.
TCCTGAAGCCTCACCTTCGACTCCTTGAGGATGGAGAGAACCTCCTCCTCCCTCAGACCCCACTCCTCAACCAGCTCCTCCCCAACCCTGATGATCGCAGCCTTAATGGCCTCGAGGCTTCCCTCTCCGATCTCCCGCTGGAGAACCCTGGCGAGGGCTGAGTAGTTGACGATGCCCATCTTCAGGGCGTCTAGGAGGAAGGGCCTCATGCTGAGGGTCTCCCTGACAAGCTGGGCCACCGATCTCCTCGACGCTCCATCTGGATCATTTCTCGGCATATATGTTGCATGTATGCCGCAAACTATTTAAGTTTACCCCATTCTCACATCTCCTAATCCAGGTGAAGACATATGGCGAAGGTGGTGCTCGCCTTCTCAGGGGGCCTAGACACCTCCGTTATGGTGAAGTGGCTCCAGGAGAAGTATGGATACGATGTCGTAACCCTCACCCTCGACCTCGGTCAGGGTAAAGACCTGAAGAAGGTGGAGGAGAAGGCCTGGAGCCTCGGCGTCGTAAACCACTACTCAATCGACGCCAGGGAGGAGTTCATCAACAACTACGTCGTCCCAGCCATAAAGGCCAACGCCCTCTACATGGACGCCTACCCCATCAGCAGCTCCCTATCGAGGCCGCTGATAGCTTCGAAGCTGGTGGAGGTTGCGGAGCTGGAGGGGGCTGAGGCCGTCGCCCACGGATGCAGCGGCAAGGGAAACGACCAGGTTAGATTCGACATCACGATAAAGGCCCTGAATCCAAAGCTGAAGATCATCGCCCCAGTCAGGGAGTGGAATATGACGAGGGATAGGGAGATCGAGTATGCCAAGGAGCATGGAATCCCCATACCCGCCACGGTCGACTCACCCTACAGCATAGATCAAAACCTATGGGGGCGCTCAATAGAGTGCGGAGTCCTCGAATACCCAGAGAAGGAGCCCCCAGAGGAGATCTATGAGTGGACCGCCTCACCGGAGAAGGCTCCAGATGAGGCTGAATACATCACCATAGGCTTCGAGGAGGGAGTCCCCATCTCCCTAAACGGGGAGGAGATGACGACGCTGGAGCTGGTGGAGAAGGTGAAGGGCATCGCTGGAAAACACGGAGTCGGCAGAATCAACCACATCGAGGACCGCATCGTCGGCCTGAAGTCGAGGGAGGTCTATGAATGCCCAGCGGCCATCACAATACTCAAAGCCCACTTCGACCTGGAGAAGATGGTTTTGACGAGGCATGAGAAGCTCTTCAAGCGCATCGTCGACCATGAATGGGCCTACCTCGTCTACGCAGGCCTATGGATGGATCCGCTGAGGGAGGCCCTCGACGCCTTCATAGATAAGACGCAGGAACGGGTGACGGGGGAGGTGACCCTGAAGCTGTATAAGGGGAGCGCCCACGTCGTCGGCAGGAACTCACCATATTCGCTATACGACCTAAACCTCGCCACCTATGACATCTCCTCAACCTTCGACCAGACGGCAGCCGTCGGCTTCATAGAGCTCTGGGGCCTGCCGACGGTTACAGCCTGGTCGATAAAGAAGAGGTTGAAGGGTGAGTAGGCGTAAACCTTATTTTGTTTACAAATTTCTGTATTACGAATGTCTGTCGTTGTCAGTATAAGGTTGAGGAGGGAGCTTCGGGAGGAGGCTAAAAGGCTGGGCATAGACCTCAGGGAGGTGGTGGAGAGGGCTCTGGAGGAGGAGATTAAGCGTAGGAGGAGGAGGGAGCTGGAGGAGGCGATCGAGGATATTCTCAGAGGTATGAGGGGGATATCGGAGGAGGAGTTTAGGGAGGTTATAAGGGAGTGGAGGAGGAGGGAGACCTAAGATATTTAATCGACGCCTCAGCCCTCTACACCCTCCTTAAGAGGAGGAGGGACATAGTGGTGGAGATCATCGATGCATCCGCCATAATCGATCTCACCAAATATGAGATTGGAAACGCCCTCTGGGTGGAGTGGAGGAGAGGTCTAATAGAGAATCCTAAGAGAACGATGAGGGGATGGATGAAGCTGTTGAGCTTCATCAGAGAGATACAATTAGATAGGGGAGAATTAGATGAGGTGGAGGATTTAGCCCTCGAACTCTCCCTCCCCTTCTATGATGCATCATATATCTATATCGCCAGGAGGATGGGGCTCACCCTCCTAACCGACGACGTCGAGATGAGGGATAAGGCAGCTAAATTGGGTGTGAAGACCCTCACGGCGGTGGAGTTCCTAAAGACCGTCTAAGCTATATAATCTCCGTCCCCTTCTCTCCTCGATAGGTATGGTGCGCCACATCCTCAGCGACTTCGACCTCTCGAGGGAGGAGGTCATAGAGATACTGGACCTGGCTGACAGGATGAAGCTGAGGCCTGAGAAGTATTCCGAAGCCTTGAAGGGTAAGACGTTGATAATGCTCTTCGAGCTTCCATCGCTGAGGACGAGGGTGAGCTTCGAGGCCGGCATGACCCAGCTCGGAGGACACGCCATCTACTATCGAGTTGAGCGGGGAGCCTTCTCCAGAGGTGAAACCCTTGAGGACGGCGTCAAGGTGCTGAGCCGATATGCCGACTGCATCATGGCGAGGGTTCTAAGCCAGGAAGACCTGGAGCGTATAGCCTCCGCGTCGTCGGTTCCCGTCATAAATGGGATGACTATGCGCTACCACCCCTGCCAGACATTGGCTGACCTGATGACGATAAGGGAGAAGAAGGGGAAGCTGGAGGGATTGAAGATCGCCTACGTCGGCGATGGAGGCTGCAACACGGCTCACTCAACGCTGATTGGATGCAGCAACGTCGGGATGGATGTCACCATCGTCTGCCCCGACAACCCGAGGTATTGCCCAGACCCCGAGATCGTCTCAAGGGCCGAGGAGAGATCGGGCAGAGAGATCAGCATAGTCCACGACCCCGTTGAGGGGGTGAGGGATGCAGATGTCATCTACACCGATGTCTGGGTGAGCGCGGGCATGGAGGAGGAGAGGGAGGAGCGGATGAGGGTCTTCCCACCCTACCAGGTGAACCAGGAGCTCCTCTCCCACGCCAAGCCCGACTGCATAGTGATGCACTGCCTCCCAGCGCATAGGGGATTGGAGATCACAAGCGATGTGATGGATGGCCCCCACAGCGTCGTCTTCGATCAGGCTGAGAACCGTATGCATACGGAGAAGGCGCTGCTCTACTGGCTGCTGCTCTAACCCAACTTTTTATCATCCTCAGCCCAATAGATGGTGAAGGGTTCTCCATGTCCCGTGAGAGGGAGCTTTTAAGGATAATGAAACGCGCCCTCCCCTTTCCACCCAGGGTTATAGCAGGCTATGCCAAGCTGCCTCAGACCTTCACCAGCGGGGATCTCGCGAGGATCTGCGGCATCCCAAGATCCTCAGCTAAATTCTATCTCGCTAAGATGCTGGAGCTACGGATGGTGACCCGCATCCCACATCGGAGGAGGTATCAGAAGTATGAGAATGCTGAACGCTTCTCAAGCTGGCTTCGAGACCTCATCAGGTTGGCGGTCATCCCCCTGGAGAACGGTGATCTAAGGCTGGAGGATTGAGGGAGATGTCGCTCCGCGAGATCGCTAGGGGCTCCAGGGGGAGGAGGGGGCATCTCTCAGCTAGGGAGCTTAAAAGGGTGAAGAAGAGGGGTTACGACGCTGAGAGGGAGCTGGTTAAGAGGCTGAGGCGGTGGGGCTTCCAAGCCTTGAGAGTTCCCGTGAGTGCTCCGAGCAGGGAGCCGCTTCCAGACGTCTTCGCCGTCAAGGGGGACACAATCATCGCCTTCGAGGTTAAAAGCCATGAGCGCTACGCCTACTATAAGCGGTCTCAAGTCTCAAAGCTCCATGAATTCCTCAGGATACATCAGATCTACCCTAAGAGAGTCGCCGTCTTAGCCGCGAAGTTCAAGTATCGAGGCTGGTCCTTCCTCATAGTCGACGAGCCAGGCGACTACTCCCTCAAGGCTGGTGAGGGGCTCAGCCTCAACGACCTTATCAGGAGGATCGAGAAACTATAGTTTTGGGCCTATGCCGAGGGAGTTACCCCCCGAGAGGGCTAGGTGGAGGTGTCCATTGGATCTGGTGGGCTGTAGATGCACCGATGAGATCCCGCCCACCAGCGAGATAATAGGGCAGGAGAGGGCGGTTAGGGCCCTTAGATTCGGTTTGAGGGTTAAGCGTAGGGGTTTCAACGTCTACGTTGCAGGCCATCCTGGAACTGGGCGTAAGACGGCGATCCTCAGCTTCCTTGAGGAGCTGGCTAAGAAGATGCCGACGCCTCCGGATTGGTGCTACGTCAACAACTTCAAAGACCCTAGTAGGCCTAGGGCCTTGAAGCTGCCGCCTGGGAAGGGGAGGGCCTTCAGGAGGGCGATGGAGATCTTCGTCGATGAGATGCGTCGAGAGCTTCGCAGAGCCTTCGAGAGTGAGGAATATGCCCGTAGAAGGGAGGAGGTTTTGAGGGCGATAGAGGAGGAGAGGAGCAGGTTGACGAGGGAGGTGGAGGAGACAGCCGCTAGGGAGGGATTCGTCGTCCAGAGAACACCCGTAGGCCTCCTCATCACCCCGATAGTCCAGGGGAGGCCGATCACGGATAAGGAGCTAGCCCTACTCCCCAAGTCCATTAGGGAGGAGATCACACGGCGTAAGGAGGATCTGGAGAGGAGGCTGAGGGACGCCCTAAGAAGGTTTAGGGAGCTGGAGAGGAGGGCTAAGAGGCTTCTCATGGAGCTGGATAGGGAGGTCGCCCGCTACACCCTCACACCCCTCATCTCGGAGCTCCTCGAGGAGTATGGGGACGTGGAGGAGGTGAGGGAGTATCTCAGGGAGGTTGAGGAGGACATCCTCGACCACCTCCCAGCGATACTCGGCAGGGAGAAGAAGGAGCTCCCCCTCCCAGGATTGGAGGAGGATCCAGCGAGGAGGTATCAGGTGAACCTCATCGTCGACAACTCCGAGCTTGAGGGGGCGCCAGTGATCCTGGAGCTGAGCCCAACCTATAAGCGCCTCTTCGGCGTCGTCGAGAAGGTCGCAAGGATGGGGGCCCTCTTCACAGACTACACCATGATCAGGGCTGGATCGGCTCATAGGGCCAATGGGGGATTCCTAATCCTCCCAATAGAGCCATTGCTCTCGGATCCCCTAGCCTGGAGCACCTTGAAGAGGGCTCTTATGAATGAGATCCTGGAGATCGAGGATGTCGTTGAACGCCTAGGCCTCATATCGACGAAGACCCTAAGACCTGAGCCAATACCCTTCGATGCGAAGGTCATCCTAATTGGAAGCCCCTACCTCTACCACCTCCTCTACAACCTAGACAGGGAGTTCAGAGAGCTCTTCAAGGTTAAAGCCGAGTTCGACACCGTGATGGATAGGAATTCGGAGAACATAAGGAAGTATGCCTGCTTCATCTCAAACCTATGCAGAAAGGAGGGTTTGAGGCATCTAGACGCCTCGGCGGTTGCGGCCATAGTCGAGTATGGATGCCGATTAGCTGGGGATCAGCGTAAACTCTCTACGAGGTTTGCGGAGCTGGCCGACGTCATAAGGGAGGCGAGCTTCTACGCAGAGGAGGAGGGAGCCGAATATGTGTCGAGGAGGCATGTGGAGAAGGCTCTGGAGGAGAAGGTCTACAGGTCTAATCTGATGCAGGAGAAGATTAAGGAGCTCATAGAGAGGGGGGTCATCCTAATCGATGTTGACGGCGAAAAGGTGGGGCAGGTCAACGGCCTGGCCGTCATAGAGCTTGGAGACTACAGCTTCGGGAGACCCAACAGGGTGACGGCGACGGTCTCCCTCGGCAGGGATGGCATCATAGATATAGAGCGCGAGGCGAAGATGGGTGGCCCCATCCATACTAAGGGCGTCCTCATCCTAAGCGGATTCCTAAGCGAGCGCTACGCCCAGAAGGTTCCCCTAAGCCTATCAGCCAGACTCGTCTTCGAGCAGAGCTACTCGGAGGTTGAGGGAGACAGTGCCTCCAGCGCCGAGCTATACGCCCTCCTCTCAGCCCTATCAGGTAAGCCGATAAAACAGGGGATAGCCGTCACCGGCTCCGTGAACCAGAAGGGGGAGATACAGGCCGTAGGGGGCATAAACGAGAAGGTGGAGGGCTTCTACGAGGTCTGTAAGGCCCTAGGCCTAAACGGGAGGCAGGGGGTCATCATACCTGAGAGCAACATAGACAACCTCATGCTGCGGGATGAGATTCTCGAAGCCATGGAGAAAGGCCTCTTCCACATCTACCCCGTCAAGACGGTTGACGAGGGTATAGAGATACTCACAGGAGTCAAGGCTGGGAAGCGGCTGCCCGATGGAAGCTATGAGGAGGGAACCATAAACTACCTGGTTCAGAGACGCCTAATAGAGATGGCTGAGAGAATAAAGGAGTATCCAGATTAGCCTAGACGCATCCCATCAGGGGGCACAGCAGCCAGCCATGGATCACCTCTTGGCATCTCAACGACTTCATCGACATCTAGGAAATGAATCTATAAGGTATAGGTAGATCGTGTGGGTTCTATACCCCTCCCTGAAGCGTAGATTCCTCACCGCATCCCATCCAGGGATGGAGAAGTCGTGGGTTACAACCCTCGCACCTGGTCGAAGCTCCCTCTCCAGCTTAGGCCTCACCTTCTCGTTGGCGCCTGTTGTCAGATACATCGTCACAACATCGGCTCGGCTTAGGTCTACCTCCATGAGGTCTCCGAGGATTATCTGAACTCTATCCCCGAGGCCTAAGGCTTCTACCTTGGCTCTGGCTTCCTCCACGAGTCTGGGGTTCAGCTCGACGCCTACACCTATGGCTCCAAACTCCTGGGCGGCTGTGATGACGATCCGTCCATCGCCGCATCCGAGGTCGTAGACAACCTCCCCAGGCTTCACCTCGGCGTATTGGAGCATCTTCCTCACGACGCTCATGGGGGAGGCGACGAAGGGGGCTAAACTCCTGCTCCTACGGAACACCTCTATCCGCCAGCCCTTCATATCCACCACCGACAAGGTAAAAAGCATTTCCCCAACCCTCTATCAGATGCCGAGGGTCGTCATCTTAGGCTACGACGGATTGGAGCTGACTCTGGTAGAACGCCTCGAGCTGAGGGGGCTTATGCAGAGGGAATACGGCAAGGTGAGGGTTCCAATAGCTGAGGCCTCGAAGACCCATCTACGCCGATAGTGTGCCAGCTTCATAACCGGTCAGCCCCCGAGGTTCATGGCATAGATATGCCACAGCTATGGGGTAGGATGGACGCCGTTAGGAGCAAGGTTAGGGGGCTCAGCCCCCTCTATCGATCGATGAGGTGGCTGAGATAACAGACTTCAACATAGTGAGATCCCTCGTGGAGCTGGATGAGGTTTAGGGTTCACCGCCCTCCAAGCCTCTTATAAGTGGCTGCCACTTATAAGCTATTTAAGGGGATTTGGATATAGTTTCTGTGGAGTCTATGAAGTTCGTTCAGTTGAGGTCTATGAGGGACTTGGTGATGCTCGTCGCCTCCTCTCCGGCTGTGAATGTCATCCAGCATCTAAGCCTCGGCTCTGCGCATCTATACTTCGTCATCGCCGGAACCCTTAGGGAGATGTTCATCTACTTCGTTAAGGTGGATGAGGTGGTTGAGGGCAGCTTCATAATCTATAACACCTATACGGGGGAGATAAGTTATAGTGATAGACTGCGAGTTGAGCCGAATTTGACGTCTATACCAATCGTCGAGATAGAGAATCAGAACCTCCTACCCGAGGAGCTCCTATCTATGGTGGAGGGGTTGTGATGTCATCTCCGGGGGATAGGAAGAAGAGGATTCAGATCAGCATAGAGAACGTCGTCGCATCCGCAACACTGGATCAGAAGATCGACCTCCTCTCGATCTTGAAGACCTTTAAGAATGTGGAGTATCGCCCAAAGCAGTTCCCAGGCCTCGTCTTCAGGCTTAAGAGGCCTAAGACGGCGACTCTCATCTTCAGCTCTGGGAAGATGGTCTGCACCGGTGCCAAGTCGGAGAAGCAGGCTAAGAGCGCCGTGAAGAAGGTTGTGAGGGAGCTTAAGAACAGCGGCATAATAATCCTCGGAAAACCAGAGATAGTCATACAGAACATCGTCGCCTCCGCAAATCTCGGAGGCAGAATAGACCTCGAGACCGCTGCGGATGTGATGGAGAACGTTATGTATGAGCCCGAGCAGTTCCCAGGCCTCATATACAGGATGGATGACCCGAAGGTTGTGATGCTCCTCTTCGCAAGTGGCAAGCTCGTCTGCACCGGTGCGAAGGATGAGAAGATGGTGAGGGAGGCCGTTGAGAAGCTTCACAGCCTCCTCGAGGAGCTCGACCTCATCTACTATGAGGATTGAAGGCTGATGAGCCTTGCCTTCGAGGAACGACCTGGAGGAGAGGGCGCTTAGGCTGCTATACGAGGCCGGGGAGGAGGGAATACTCCAGAGCGAGCTGTGGAAGCGCCTCGGGGTCACCAGCAGGGAGGGTTCGAGGCTCGCCATCAGATTCGAGGAGAGGGGCATCATAGAGCGTAGAAAGGTGCTGCACAACGGCCGATGGACCTATAGGCTATACTCTAAGCGTAAACCCATAACCCTCGACTCCCTGGAGGGATGCCCCTGCCTCACCTGCGACGACATAGATCGATGCTTCCCAGGTGGGGAGAAGTCTCCAACAACCTGTGAGCTCCTGGATAGATGGATCGAGGAGAACATCAAGGCTGAGAGGGGTTGAGATGGCCTATGAGGTTAGACGCCTCCTCTATGCATCGGCCCTGATCCTCATCATAGCCCTCTCCCTGGGGGGTATATACCTCCTGAGGGTGATGATGGGGGTTCCCCATCCCCTCATGGTCGTCGTCTCCCAGAGCATGGTTCCAACTCTAGGCGTCGGGGATCTAATCCTCGTCGCCTCCATAGGGGATCTGGGAGACGTTGAGGCGGCTCCACCGCCGGAGGGGGAGATCATCGTCTTCGAGAAGCCCGCCAGCCCTGGGGAGTATATCGTCCACAGGGCCATAGAGAAGTATAGGGTTGCTGATAGATGGTTCTTCGTCACCAAGGGGGATAACAATCCGATGGCTGACAGCACCCCGATTCCAGGGGATCACGTCATGGGAAGGGTTGTGGGGAGGATACCCATCCTGGGCTATCTACCCCTCCTCCTCAGAACCAGGGGTGGGATGGCCCTGATCCTGGTTCTCATGCTCCTCATCCTCCTCTCAGACATCCTAATACCCATGAGGGGGAAGGCCCACAGCGGTGGGGTCATCAACCCGATGGTGCTCCTCACCCTCCTCCCAGCCCCATCGATCTACCTACTCCTCCTAAGACAGAATATAGGCGTCGAGGTGGAGCTCCTATCCCTCGCATCCTGGTATGTCGGTTGCCTCCTCCTCCCCCTCGCCCTGGACGATGACTCATCGATGATCCTCTGGCTCTACCACTTCGTCTTAACCATAATCCCCATAGCCTGCGACCTCGTCTGGAGGCTATATGGAATAGCGCCCAGCACATGGTGGTATGTCTCCGGCAGCTCGGTTCCGGTCTCACTCCTCCTGATGAGGGAGACCCCCCTATACCAGGAGGCCTTTAGGCATATACTAACCTTCACCCTACCTGGATGCCTCCTCTTCTTCTCAGTGCTCGCAGCTAAGAGGAGGGGTCTCCTAACCAGAAGGCGAGGGGAGGCCTCTATCTAAATATCTCCCCGAGGAGAAGCCCCAAGCCACCTATGGAGTGGACATACCATAGGTGGATGAGCCTCTTCATCACCCTCGCAGTCCACCCCTTCATCCTCATCCCCCAGAGCTCCCCGACGGCGTGCCTCCTGCCGAGGGTGACGATCTCCCCAACCCTCTCACCCCTATAGCGTCTCAGCCTTCCACCTGTGAGGGAGGCGTGGATGTTGTGGGAGACCACATCAGCCTGAGCCATGGCGATGTGAGCTGAAGGCGGAAGGGGCTTCCCCGTCTCATAGTCGAGGGCGCAGGAGGCGTCGCCGACGACGTAGATGTCGTCGAAGCCCCATGCATGGCAGTAGTCATCGATCTTGATCCTCCCCTTCACCATCTCGAAGTCTCCTCCCACAGCCCTGTTACAGGTGACCCCACCCGTCCAGATGATGAGGTCTGCATATATCATCCGGCCGCTCCTAAGCTCCAACCCCTCACCCGAGGCCCTCTCCACGGGGTCTCCGGTCAAAACCTCAACCGACTTCGATCTGAGGGTCTCCTCAGCCATCCTCGAGAGCTCCGGACTCCACCCCGGCAGGATTCTCGGCATCGCCTCCACGAGGGTTAGGAGGCTCTCAGGCCTCTTGAGGCCGTGTCTCTCTATCAGGGTTGGAAACCATTCGGCCAGCTCCCCCGCCAGCTCGGTTCCCGTGAATCCCCCTCCAGCGACCACTATGCGTGGAGGCTCTCCATCTGCCTCTCTGAAGAGATCCTCGATTCGCCTTCTGATCCCCTTAGCCGCCTCATAGCTGTTGAGCACCATGCTATGCTCCTCGAGGCCCTCTATCCCATAGTATTGAGGGCTGCTTCCAAGGGCGATGACGAGGATGTCGAAGGATGTCTCCCCCTCCGATGTCCTGACGACCCCTCCATGGGGATCTATGTCCTCAACCCTCATCCTCCTAAACTCGATGCGTCTACCCCTAAGCAGCCTTGAGAAGGGGACAATGATGCACCTCTCATCATAGTGGGGGCCGCAGACCTCATGTATCCTATAGAGATATTGATGATAGTCGTTCTGATCGATGAGTATGATCCTCCCCAGCTCAGGTCTCAGCCTACGCTCAAGCCTCAGGGCCACCCTGAGGCCGCCTATCCCTCCGCCGAGGATGAGTATCTCCCTCCCCCCATCCTTCAAGGATTCCCCTCCGTGGAGTTGATCTCAGAGTTATTCCCTCTCCTAATAAGCCTATTATCGGTTAGAGGCCACGGCCCCCTCAGAAACTTTAAAGCCATCTTCTTCATATTGTGCTGAGTTGTCAACGATGCTTCAGGAGCTCCAGAAAGTTAGGCACTTCCTATACGTCGTAGACCTGAAACCCCTCGTCTACATCCTGATGTCCATCGCCATCGTCTCCATCCTCTACGGACTCTATAGACGTTGGAGGCTCTGGATACACGGCGGTGGACGGCCCCGCTTCGATAGGCCTCTAACCCGGGTGGGGAGGCTCCTCCTCTATGGATTGCTGCAGCTCAGAGTTGTCGCTGAGGGATACGCCGGTCTGATGCATCTCTGCCTCTACATCGGCTGCCTCGGCCTCGCCCTGGCGACGGTTACTCGAAGCGTCGATTACTATCTCTTCCACGGCTCCATCCTCATGGGTCAGAGATACCTCTACTTCAAGTTGATGGCCGATGTCTCAGGCCTCCTGATGCTCATAGGGGTTCTCATGGCGCTGTTTAGGAGGCTCCTAAACATGAAGGAGGGTCTGCCGACGAGTATGGGTGACTTCCTCCTCCTCATCGATCTCCTCGCCATCCTCGTCACCGGCTTCCTCCTCGATGGATTGATGAACGCCGCCTATCGTAGACCCTGGATCGATCCCTGGACTCCGATAGGGACGCCCATCTCCAACCTCTTCATAGGTTGGCCTGAATCCTCCATCAAGGCCCTCTACCGCCCCCTATGGGTGATACATCTAACCCTGGCGATGGGAAGCTTGGCTGTCATACCCTACACGAAGCTGTCTCATCTCCTCATAGGGGGCTTCCTAAACCTCCTCTTCTCAAGGCTTGAGGCTCCCAACACCTTCAAGCCCATCCCCGAGATATACAAGATAGTTGAGGAGGGAGGGGTCCTCGGAGTCTCGAAGCTCTCCGAGGCGAGCTGGAGGGAGAGGCTTGACTACGACTCCTGCGTTGAATGCGCCAGATGCCACGAGGTCTGCCCGGCGAGGATCAGCGGGAAGCCCCTATCACCGATGGAGTTGATGACGGCCCTGAGGGATGCGATGCATGGAGACCTATGGGATGAAGCCCTCACACCTGAGAGGATCGAGGCCAAGGCAGTCTGGTCATGCGTCACCTGTGGAGCCTGCGTCGCCGAGTGTCCCCTACTCCTCAACCAAGTTGAGACCATAATCGACCTGCGGCGAGGCCTATACATCTCTGAGATGGAGGTTCCAAGGGAGGTTCAGGAGCTCTCCTACAACATCATGTCGAAGGGAAACCCCTATGGATTCCCATCGAAGGAGCGGGAGGATTGGCTGAGAAGCCTCGTCGATGAGGGCCTCGCCGAATGGGCCCGTGAGGGGGAGCACTACGACTACATCTACTGGATTGGATGCGCTGTGGCCTACGACCCAGAGCTGAGGGTATGCGCTGAGGCCCTGCTGAGGGCGCTGAAGAAGGCGGGGCTGAGGGTCGCCATCCTCGAAGGCGAGGTCTGCTGCGGCGAGCCTGCGAGGAAGGTGGGAGACGAATTGATGTTCGTCGAGTCGGCCAAGATGGTTGCGGAGCTCCTCTCCGCATACAGCTATGACAGCCTCCTAACCAGCTGCCCCCACTGCTACAACGCCCTTAAGAACGAGTATAGGGGCTACGGCTATACTCTGCGAGTGGAGAGCCACGTCGAGGCCCTAAGCAGGCTGATCAGGGGTGGATCACTGAGGTTGAGGCCCCTGGAGATGAAGGTTACCTACCATGACCCCTGCTACCTCGCCAGGTGGAACGGCATAATCGAGGAGCCGAGATCGATTCTAAGGGCCCTGGGGTTGAGGCTCATCGAGATGCCGAGGAGGGGCCTAAAGGCACTATGCTGCGGTGGAGGTGGAGGACAAGCCTTCTACGAGGTGGAGGAAGGTGAGAGGATAAGCAGCCTGAGAATCAGGGAGGCCCTGGAGACGGGCGTCGAGGTCCTGGTTGTCGCATGCCCCCACTGCCACTCCATGTTTAGGGGGGAGGAGCTCCCAGAGGGCTTCAAGCTCTACGACATCGCCGAATTGGTGGCCATGGCCCTGGAGTAGTGCTAACCCTTTTTACATCCATCCTGATAGATCGTGGGATGATAGTCGACGTCGACGAGATCGACTCACGCTTCCTAAGACGCCTAAAATCGGAGTTCGATGAGAGCCACCTCTCCTGCTTCCAATGCGGAGTCTGCTCGGCGAGCTGCCCCGTCATCGAAATCGAAGCCAACTTCAATCCCAGGAGGATCGTGAAGATGGCCCGCCTCGGCCTCAAGGATAGGGTGCTGAGCAGCGACTATATCTGGCTATGCTCCATGTGCCTCCTCTGCGAGGAGAGATGCCCCCAGGGCGTCAGGATACCTGAGGTGATGACTGCTCTTAGAAACCTCGCCGTGGAGGAGGGCTACATACCCGAACCCATGAAGAGGATTCAGAGCCTCCTCGCCGAGAGGGGTAGACTCTACCCCATCAACGATTTCATAGCTGAGGAGAGGGCTGAGCGGGGGCTGCCTCAAGTCGAGGCTGAGCCGGATTTCGTGAAGAGGCTTGCGGGGTGAAAGGGGCCGTGAGATACGCCCTATTCCTCGGATGCACCGTCCCGGCGAGGCAGATGAACTATGAGCAGTCGGCCAGAGCCGTCGCAGAGGCCCTGGACATAGAGCTCGTCGACCTCCCCTTCGGCTGCTGCGGATTCCCCCTTGAACCCATAAGCAGGGTGAAGGCCATCGCCATGGCCGCCCACAACCTCATGATGGCGTCGGAGGAGCATCTCGACGTCGTCGCCCTCTGCTCAGCCTGCGCCGAGACCCTCGTCAAGGCTCGATGGCTCCTCAGCCATGAGGAGAACCTGCTGAGGAGGGTGAATAAGGAGCTGAGCCCTCTCGGCGTAGAGTATGGGGGTGAGGCTCCAAGGGTTCTCCATATCTTAAGGATGCTGCATGATGAGGTGGGCGTGGAGAACATTCGGAGACGAATCGAGAGGCCTCTAAGCGGTTTGAGGGTGGCCGTCCACTATGGCTGCCACTATATGAGGCCCTCCGAGGCCTATGGGGGATTCGAGGATCCGGAGAGGCCGAGGGGCCTCGACGAGCTGGTTGAGGCGACGGGGGCTGAGAGCGTCGATTATCCAGGTAAGATGGACTGCTGCGGAGGCGCCCTCCTCGCCGTGTCGGAGAGGGTGGCGATGGAGATGGCGGCTAAGAAGCTGAGGAGGCTGAGCACACTCAACGTAGACGCCCTCATCCTCATCTGCCCCTTCTGCGCCATCATGTATGACCGATATCAGAGCCTCATCCTCGGAGAGGGTCGAATCCCCGTGCTATACTATACGCAGCTCCTCGGCCTCGCCCTGGGCCTGGAGCCAGACATCCTTGGCCTCGACCTCGACTCAGTCAGCGTCGACGGGCTGTTGGAGAAGGTGATGTAGATGATAGGGGTCTTCATCTGTAGATGCGGCGGCAACATCTCAGGCACCGTCGACTGCGACAAGGTTAGGGACATAATTCGAGAGGAACCTGACGTCGCCGTGGCGAGGGTTCACAGCTTCCTCTGCTCGAAGCCTGGATTGGAGATGATTAAGGATGCCATAAGGCGGAGGAAGCTCAGCAGAGTCGTCGTCGCCTGCTGCTCACCCCATATGCATGAGGAGACCTTCCGAAGAACCATAGAGGAGGCTGGATTGAATAGGCATCTACTGGTCCACGTCAACATCAGGGAGCAGTGTAGCTGGGTTCATAGGGAGGGGGCGACTGAGAAGGCCGTCAGCCTAATCAGGGCGGGCATAAGCAGGGCGAGAGGCCTCCAGCCCCTAGAGGAGTTGGAGGTGGAGGTCTGCCGAGATGTTCTCGTCATCGGAGGCGGCATAGCAGGCATAACGGCGTCGCTGCAGCTGGCGGCTTCAGGGCTGAACGTCTACCTCGTCGAGCGTAAACCAAGCATCGGAGGCAGGATGGCTCAGCTCAGCAAGACCTTCCCAACGCTGGACTGCGCCCCCTGCATCCTAAGCCCTAAGATGGCTGAGGTGGAGGCCAATCCCCGGATTAGGGTGATAACCAACGCCGAGGTGGAATCCGTCTCAGGCGGCCCAGGGGACTTCACCGTCTCCGTGAGGATCAAGCCTCGGGGCGTGGACCCAGAGCGCTGTCTTAAGTGCGGCAGATGTGCATCCGTCTGCCCAGTAGAGGTGCCGGATGAGTTTGAGGAGGGCCTCTATAAGCGTAAGGCCATCTATCTCCCCTTCCCCCAGGCTGTTCCATCCTCCTATGCTGTTGACTTCGAGCATTGCACCAGATGTGGGACCTGCGTCGAGGCCTGTCCAGCTGAGGCGATAAACCTCGATGAACCTGAACGAGTTGAGGAGCTAAGGGTTGGAGCCATCATCGTCGCCACCGGCTTCGACCTAATAGACCTTGAGAGGCTGAGGAACTATCACCCCGAGCATCCGGATGTCATCACGTCGCTGCAGCTTGAACGCCTCATAGAGAGGGAGCTGGCTGAGGGGAGGGTGCTGAGGAGGAGCGACGGCGGAAGGGTGAAGAGTGTGGCCTACATCCTCTGCGCAGGCTCCAGAGACCCCCATAGGGGTGTAGCCTACTGCAGCGCCGTCTGCTGCCCCTACTCCATTAAGCAGTCGATAATCCTCAAGGATTATCTCCCCTACCTCAAGATATGGATATACTACACCGACATGAGGATGTCGGGACGAGGCTTCGAGACCTTCTACGCCGAGGCGAGGGAGAGGGGCGTAGAATTCATACATGGCAGGCCAGGGGAGGTTGAGGTCACCCCAGAGGGGCTGACAATAACGGCTGAGGACATCGACACAGGTCTCCTCATCAGAAACCGAGTTGACCTCATCGTCCTCTGCCCAGCCCTTATACCATCAAGGGGTATGGAGGAGCTCGCCTCAAGGCTTGGGATACCCCTCGGCGAAGACCTCTTCATCGCCCCTAGGCATCCAAAGCTCGACCCAATATCGACGCTGAGGAGGGGTGTCTACGCCGCTGGGGCGGCCCTCGGCCCTAAGGATATCCATGAATCCGTCGTCGACGCCATGGCCGCCGCCTCCAAGGCCTATGAGCTCCTCGGCGAGGGGCGTTTGAGGCTGAGCCCCTATAAGCCTGTCTACATCGGCGGATGCGACGGCTGCGGAGTCTGCGTCGAGGTCTGCCCCCTCGACGCCATCAAACTGGTGGATGGGGAGCCGAAGGTTGACCTCGTCTCCTGCGATGGCTGTGGGGCCTGCGTCTCCAGATGCCCGAGAGGGGCGTTGAGGCTGCCGAACTACTCCGTTGAGGGACTGCTGGGGGAGGTGGAGGCCTTGGTCTCAGGGGTTGAGGAGCCCGTCGTCGTAGGCTTCTTCGACGATGAGATCAGCTATACGGCTGCGGACAGCGCTGGGACGGCGAGGCTGAGCTACTCCACTGCCATAAGGATCATCCGTCTACCCTCCACCGCCCTGTTGGATAGGAGGCTCCTCATCGGGGCGCTGGCCCTTGGAGCCGATGGGGTGATGATCTGCGAGGCTGAGGGGACTCCGAGGGCTGAGCTGACATCCAAGCTGGTGGAGGAGGTGAGGAAGGAGCTCGAGGAGCTGGGCGTCGAGGGGGAGCGCCTACACTTCAAGCCGATGTATCTACCGATCTACAAGATGCTGCCCAGCTTCATCGACGAATACGTGAAGCGGGTTAGGTCTCTGGGAAAGATACCAGATGAGGTGAGGGCAAGGCTGCTTGAGAGGGCTGGCATAGAGGCCTAACTCCGCTGCCTAAGGCTAAATCCTTTAAGCTCTGAGACGCATGGAGTAGGGATGGGGGTTGAAGACCATTAGAGTAGTCTCATATGGTGTAGGCGTCATAGGACGAAAGATCGCTGAGCATCTCCTCTCCAAGGAGGGCGTTGAGATCGTAGGCGCCATAGACATCGACCCAAACAAGGTGGGCAAAGACCTCGGCGAGCTCCTCGGAAGAGAGCCCATAGGCGTCGTCGTCTCCGACGATGCGGATGAGGTTCTCTCCTCAACTAAGCCAGACATCGTCGTACACGCAACGATGTCATATCTCAAGGACACCTATCCACAGTTCGAGGGCATATTGAAGCATGGCGTCGACACCATCTCCACTTGTGAGGAGCTCTCCTTCCCCTACGCCACCGAGGAGGGCAAGGTCTACGCCGAGAAGCTCGACAAGTTGGCGAGCGAGCATGGGGCCACACTCCTCGGAACCGGCATAAATCCAGGATTCCTCATGGACACCCTTCCACTGCTGCTGACCGGAGTATGCGTCGAGATTAGACGAATAGAGGTCATCAGACAGATGAACGCTGCAACTCGACGTATACCCTTCCAGAAGAAGATAGGTGCAGGTCTCACAGTCGAGGAGTTTAAGAGGAAGATTGAGGGCGGGGAGATCACCGGCCACGTCGGATTGGTTCAGTCCATCGGGATGATAGCTGACACCCTCGGATGGGTTCTCGACAGAATCGAGGTTGAGCCCGTTGAGCCCGTAGTCTTAGACCGAGACGTTAGAAGCGACTACGTCGAGGTGCCTAAGGGCTATAACGCCGGGTTGAGGCAGAGGGCTCATGGAGTCATGAAGGGTGAGAAGGTCATCACCCTCGACTTCAGGGCCTACATCGGAGCTGAGGAGGAGTACGACAGCGTCACCATCGACGGCGTGCCGCCGATCCATCAGAAGATTTCTCCCTGCGTCCATGGAGACTTCGGAACCGTCGGCGTCATAACAAACATGATTCCAAGGGTCATCGAGGCCGAGCCAGGTCTGAAGACTATGAGGGATCTACCGCTGATCCACGCCACTCCAGCTCACATGGGGAGATATCTAGGGTAAAAAGGAGGGGAGAGACCTCCTCACCTTTTTCTCAATATCCTTCCACCCAGCTCTCCGGTGAGTCTGCCCTCCTCAACCTCGACGACTCCGTTTACGATGACGTATTCTATCCCCTCTGGGAATTGATGTGGATTCTCGAAGGTGGCCTTATCTATGACGGTGTCTGGGTTGAAGATTGTGATGTCGGCCTTGAATCCAGGCCTTATTAGGCCTCTGTCCCATAGGCCGAAGCGTTGAGCTGGGGCTGATGTCATCTTCCTCACAGCCTCCTGGAGGGTTAGGACTCCCAGCTCCCTGACGTATCTGCCTAGCACCCTTGGATAGGTTCCATAGTATCTTGGATGCGGCTTACCATGGGACATGGGGCCCCTGGGTGATGCTGCGAGGGCGTCTGTCCCCACCATCTGGAGGGGATGCCTCATTATGCGTTGGACATCCCCCTCATCCATGGAGAAGATGATCATGCCGACGGCCCCCTCCTCCTCTAAGAGGAGGTTGACGACGGCTGTGAACTCATCCGGCTCCCCTCGGAGCTCCTTAACCTCGACGAGGTTCCTCCCCTCAGCCGCCTTATTCCTCTCCGTCTGGACGTGGGAGATGTAGATGTTTTCCCACCCCACCCCCTCGACGAAGTTCTCCCATCCTGGGAGCCCCCGCTCTATGTCTCGACGCATACGCTCACGGAGCTCCGGGTCCCTAAGCCGTTCCAATAGCTTCTCCATGCCGCCCTCATGCGCCCAGGGTGGGAGGAGCGTAGCGAGACTCGTCGCCCCAGCCCTGTAGGGGTATTGGTCGCAGGTGACATCAACCCCCCGCTTACGTGCCTCCTCCATCATCCTCAAGGTCTCAGCGCTCTTCCCCCAGACCTTCCTGCTGGCCGCCTTATGATGTGAAATCTCAACCGGTATCCCGGCCTCCTCCCCTATCCTTATGGCCTCTCTAACAGCCTCGAGGAGTGTGTCTCCTTCGCCTCGGATATGTGATGCGTAGATGCCTCCGTATTTTGCGGCGACCTTGGCGAGCTCTATTATCTCCTCGGTCTTAGCATAGCATCCAGGGGGATAGATGAGGCCTGTTGATAACCCCCAGGCTCCGGCCTCCATCGCCTCAGCCGTCAGACTCTTCATCTCCTCCAACTCCTCCGGTGTCGGCTCTCTCGCCTCGTAGCCCATGGCTGCGATCCTTATGGTTCCGTGGCCGACGAGGTGCGCCATATTGACGCCATAGAGGCGTTTCTCCATCTCGGTGAGATACTCGTCGAAGGTTGTCCAGGTGATCTTGATCTCGAGTTCTGGGGGCAGCCATCTTTTCGCTTCTTTCTCCATAATCTCCCTCAGCTCTGGATTCACGGGGGCTAGGCTTGATCCACAGTTTCCGGCTATGACGGTTGTGATGCCCTGCATGACGAGGCTTTCAAGCTCTGGGAAGACGGGTGCAACCGCATCGGCGTGGCTGTGGGGGTCTATGAATCCTGGGGCCGCAGCCAATCCCTCAGCCCTTATAACCCTCTCAGCCTCCACGTCGCCGAGTCTCCCCACCGCCTTTATGGTGTCCCCCTCGATGGCTATGTCGCCCCAGAACCAGGGTCCACCGGCTCCGTCGACGATCTTGGCATCCTTAATCAGTATGTCGTAGGCCATGATGACCCCATATTATGGTTCCCCCTCCCCTATAAGCCCTTAACTATTCCCGCTGCGCATTTACAACTGCTGTAATTCTAACTCCCCTACTCTATCCCCAGCTTCTCCCTCAGCAGCCTACACTTCTCCGTAGCCGATTCCACAGCCCTCATGAAGGCCGTCATGATGGCTGAGTCCTCCAGTTGATAGATGCCCTCTATCGTTGTTCCTCCAGGAGTTGTGACCATCTCCTTCACCTTAGAGGTGTCGAGGCATCCCTCCAGCACCAGTTTGGCTGTCCCCAGCACGGCTTGGGCTGAGGAGCGGAGCGCCAGCTCCCTCGGCAGCCCCACCTTCAAGCCTGCGTAGAGGAGGGCGTCGATGACTATCGCTATGTAGGCTGGCCCGCTTCCACTCAGCCCAGTTATCGCATCGAGATGCTTCTCCTCCACCTCCTCGCAGGGTCCAAGGGGGTCTAAGAGCCTCCGGATCAGTTGTCTATCCTTCTCCGTCACCCTCTCATCGCAGGTGTAGGCGGTGAAGGCCTCCCCTATGAGGGCTGCGATGTTGGGCATGGTTCTAACATATCGAGCCTCCGGAGCTATAGATCGGTAGTAGCTGAGGGGTATGATGGCGGCCGTTGAGATGATGAGCTTCCCATCTATCTCCCCCCTAATCTCCTCTAGGACGCCCTTCACGTCGTTTGGTTTGACGCAGATGAAGACCACATCAGCTTCACCGGCGGCCCAGCGGTTATCTCCCGTCGCTATTACGCCTATCTCCTCCAGCGGTCTAAGTCTCTCAACCCTCCTCCTTGTGGCTATGATCCGATCGGCTGCCCGGCTCTCAACGAGGCGGCGGGCGATGGCTCCCCCTATGACGCCCGCCCCGATGACGGCTACACATAGAGTCATAGGCTCACCGACTGGACTTGAATCTCCTCTTGAAGGCCATTTAAATCCTTCGTGGAAGCCCCCTGGGATATCTGGCTCGGCCTCCGAGGCGCTCCTCTATTCGTAGAAGCCTATTATACTTCGCTGTGCGCTCCCCCCTGCATGGAGCTCCAGCCTTTATCTGTCCACAGCCCAGCGCAACGGCCAGGTCTGCGATGTAGGTGTCCTCCGTCTCCCCCGAGCGGTGTGAGACCATCACCCCATAGTCGCTGCTCATGGCCAGCTCAGCCGCCTCAAGAGCCTCGGTCAGCGTCCCAACTTGGTTCACCTTCAGGAGGAGGGCGTTGGCAGCTCCCATCGATATGCCCCGCCTAAGCCTCTCGACGTTTGTTGTGAAGAGGTCGTCTCCAACCACCTGGATGTTAAGCCTCCTAGTCGCCTCCGCGAAGCCCTCGAAATCCTCCTCATGCAGTGGATCCTCGATGGAGATGATGTGATAGACCTTCACCAGCTCCTTATAGTAGTCGAGGAGCTCCCCCCGGTTTAGGGTTTCACCCCCAACCCTATACCCCTCTGAGCCGTAGAAGGTGGAGGCGGCGACATCGAGGGCTGGGGATATGGCTCCGCTGTAGCCCATCTCCTCAATCGCCCATAGTATGGCCTCCAGGGCCTCCTCAGCCCTCTTCATCGGCGGGCTGAATCCTCCCTCGTCGCCTACGTTTATCGCCGACCGTCCATAGCGCTCGATGAGGATTCTCTTCAGCTCGTGGTAGACCTCAGCCCCCATCCTCAGGGCCTCCCTGAAGCTCTCAGCCCCTATTGGGGCGATGAGGAACTCCTGGAAGTCAAGCTCATTTCCGGCGTGCTTTCCGCCGTTGATGATGTTGAAGAAGGGGATCGGCATCAAGGCAGCGTCCAATCCACCGAGGTATTCGTAGAGTTGGAGGCTGAGGGCTGAGGCGGCTGCCTTGGCGCAGGCGAGGCTGACAGCCAATATGGCGTTGGCTCCAAGCCTCGACTTGTTCCCGGTGCCATCGAGCTCTATCATCATCTCGTCGATGACCCTCTGCTCCCTCACATCCAACCCCTTTAGACGGGGGGCTATGACCTCCATGATGTTCCTCACAGCCCTCATGACGCCCATTCCATGGAATCGGCGGTCTCCATCCCTAAGCTCCACGGCCTCATAGCGGCCCCTCGATGCTCCGCTTGGGACGGAGGCCACACCCCTGGCTCCACCCTCCGTTTCAACCTCCACCTCGACGGTGGGATTCCCCCTAGAGTCGAGGATCTCCCTAGCCATGATCATGGCAATACCGTATCGACTCAACCCCTCCTATAAGGGGCGGAGAATGGGAAAAGTCTTCTCCATAAATCCCAATACTACAGGATGATGGCTGAGAGATGGGATCTCCTCATCGTCGGGGCAGGCCCAGCTGGATTGGCCGCAGGCCTCTACGCCGCTCGAAGCGGCCTTGAGGCCCTGATCCTAGAGGCCAAGATCCCAGGCGGCCTCCTCCTCGAAGCCCCAAGAATAGAGAACTATCCAGGCTTCCCCGATGGCATCACGGGGCAGGAGCTGGCGTCGAGGATGCTGAGGCAATGCCAATCAGCAGGAGTCGAGCTACGATACCCTGAGGAGGCGGTGGAGCTCCAGCTTGGGGAGGCTAAACGGGTGAAGACGGCTGAGGCCCTCTACGAGGCTGAGGCCATCATCATAGCGATGGGAACCAGGCATAGAAGGCTTGGAGTCCCAGGGGAGCATCGTCTCCAGGGGCGTGGAGTCAGCTACTGCGCCCTCTGCGACGGCCCCCTATTCAAGGGGCGCCCAGTAGCCGTCGTGGGGGGAGGAAACACAGCGTCCTCTGAGGCCCTATACCTGGCTGATATAGCCTCCGAGGTCACCCTCATCCATAGGAGGCCGACTCTCAGAGCTGAGAGGGCTTTGGTGGAGGCCTTGGAGAAGCGGGGTGTGAGGCTTATCCTCAACGCAGTGGTGGAGGAGATCGTCGGCGAGGAGGAGGTGGAGGGCTTGAGGCTGCGGGTTGATGGGAGGCACATGAAGCTTGGAGTGGAGGCCGTCTTCATCTCCGTAGGGCAGGAGCCGAACAGCGAGCTGGCTCGCAGCGCCGGAGTCGAGGTGGATGGGGGCGGCTATATCATCGTCGATGAGAGGCAGAGGACGAATATCCCAGGCGTATACGCTGCGGGGGATGTGACCAATAGGCCCTACAAGCAGATCGGGACGGCGGTGGCTCAGGGGATCACCGCAGCCCTGGAGGCCTATGGACACATCAGGAGACCCTACTACCATCGAGAGTAGTCATAGATGAGACTCCACGGCATATATGCGCTCAATAGCCATCTCTCAAATTCTCGGCGTAAGACACTCCACATCGGAAGCCGTGGATCATGTAGGCATTATCGGCGACGATGGGAGGAGAGATTGAGTCGCTATTAGGCCCATAGCCCCGAATGTATTTTTATTGCTCATTTTCCTTGGGGTAGAGGCCGATGCTTCTGAGAAGCTCCAGGAGGGTTGGGGACAGCCTGTAACGTGGAAGCTCCTCGACCCTAACCCATCTGGCGTCGAGGGCGTCCGATGAAGGGCTTAGGGTTCCACCCCTCACCTCTGCGAGGTAGTCGATGATGACGAAGTGGAATTTTATGCGCCCCTCCTCATCCCTCTCGATCTTGTCGACTACGCCTAGGAGCTCCTTGATCTCCACCTCCAATCCAGTCTCCTCCAGGGCCTCCCTCACGGCTGCCTCCTCAACCCGTTCACCGAGCTCCACCAGGCCTCCGGGTATGGACCATAACCCCGCATCGGGTTCGGCGGCCCTCCTGACGAGTAGGTAGCGGTCTCCATCTCCGATGAGGACTCCGACGCCGACGAGAGGTCTCTCGGGGTAGAGGCGTCTATGGGACAATTCAATTAGATTTCCATGGGAAACCTTAAGGGTTTGATCCCCGATTCAAGGCCTGTTGAGGGTGCTCATCCTCACCCAGGGCCGATACGGTGAACGCATCCATCAAAACCTCATTAGACGTGGGGGAGATTGGATCATCAAACGGGTGGAGCTACCCAGATATCTCCCACCCCTAATCGAGGAGCCAGAGACCATCCTCAAAGGCTTAGACCTCTCCAAGGGGTGGGATCTCCTCATATATCTCGGTGAGTCGCCGTCGGCGGCGACCCTAATACCAGGCGTCGTCGAGCTTACGGGCGTCGAGGCTGTGATAGCTCCGGTGGATCGATACTCCTGGCTTCCCCTCGGCCTTGAACATCAATTGAGGGCTGAACTCGATGAGATGGGTGTGGAGGCCGTCTTCCCGAGGCCCTTCTGCTCCCTCACCCCGAGGGGCTTCGACATCGTGGATCGCTTTGCTGAGCGCTTCGGGATGCCAAGGCTGAGGATAGATGTCGAGGGCGACGTCATCAGGGATGTGGAGGTTTTGAGGGGCGCCCCCTGCGGCTCAACTTGGTTTATGGCTGAGAGGCTCATAGGCGTAGGCGTCGAAGAGGCCGCTGAGAGGGCTGGACTGCTTGTTCAGATATATCCCTGCCTCGCCTCGAGGGATATAGAGCCACCCTTCGATGACGCCCCCATCCACATATCGGCACGCCTCGCCATGAAAGCCGTTGAAAGGGCCTTGAAGACGCTAAGCCTGGGCCTCGAGGGATGAGAGCTCCATGCTGAGGAATCTGCTCATAGGCGTCGTCTCAGCCGAGGCAGGATAGACCTCCGGTATGATCTTAACCCAGATGGGGAACCTACATTTGAGGGCGGTCCCCTTCACGATGGCCTCACCCGGCGGTAGGTCTCCCAGGAGCTCTATGAAGTCGCTGCCCACGATCTCCCCGAGGCGCTGCTTATCTAAGTCCTCGAGGGAGTGGCAGATTATGTTGTTGGCGCACTGCGTAACGACTGTCTTATCCACCGTCGCAAGGCGCTGGGTGACGATCCATAGGCCGACGCCGTTTCTGCCGCCGTTGGTGGCGATCTCCTTCACTATGCTCAGCAGCTTCGCCCTGCTCTCCTTTGAGCCTACCTCGAATAGACTTCTCTGCGGGGCGTAATACATCGCCTCCTCCAATACGACTACGCATCCGAATCGGCGGTTCTCCAGGGCCTCCCTGAAGATTCTCCTTAGAACCTGGGCGATGACTATATGCTTCTGCTCCCAGGTGTCGAGGCCCTCGCTGAGATCCATGATGACAACCCTCCAATTCATCAACAGCCTCACTGGGTCGAGGGGGTTGAGGTCTCCCTCAGGTATCAGCCTTGAGGCGTTGACGGCGTTGATGACCTGCTGCCTATAATTCTCGAACTCGTCGAGGCGCCTGTTGAATCCCAATCGCTCTGGGTCGACGGCCCTCACCGCCTCCCTTAGGGCCTCCTTGGTCACCATCCGCCCCTCAGCGTAGAGCCTTCTAAGGGCCTTCATCAATATCTTGGCGTTCCACCAAGTTCTCTGCCACCCGAACTCGGTGAGATAATCCTCCCAATCCACCTCTGAGGGCTGGAAGAACCTGCTCCATGGAACCCTCAACACGTTCTCTGGGCCGATTCTATCTATGAGGCTGGCGTATTCGCCGTCCTTGTCGACGATGAAGAATCTGACCGGCGGGTTGAGGGAGGCTGCTCGGCATATCATCGTTATGGCCGTCGTCGTCTTTCCCGTTCCTACTGCTCCGCAGATGAAGCAGCTCTGCCTGATCAACGGATAGACGGCCAACTCCACCTCCAGCTCCGTGCTGGGGTCTACGCCAAGCAGTATCTTCCAATCTCCCTCGGGTCTTGTGAATCTGGCGATGATACCCCTATCAGCCTTGAAGACAGGGGTATTAGGTGGAAGCGGATGCCTCAGGGGTCTCAGGCTTCCCTCCTCGTCGATCCATCCCCACTGATAGGCCTCGGCGTGGATCGATGAGTCCTCAAAGTCTCTGATGACCCTACCCTCCCGTAGGAGGGCCTCCTCATATCCTCTAACCCTCCTATGAGGATAGACCCTCCGAACCTGATAGACGACGGGCGCCCCCGTCTTCGGATGTATGACGTAGACGAGGTCTCCCCTCGCCACCTCCCGCCCTCTGAGTAGTATGAATGTGATCTCGTCGAGGTGATACTCCCCTGTGGGGCTGTAGGTGTGCCCTAAGAGGTCCCCATCCATCTTCCCTCACCCCAGTAGGGTGCGAGGTATGAGATGTCGCCGATCAGCCGGCCGACTCGACCTATGATCTCCGAGTAGATGTCGGCGATCAACCTCTTCGAGATTCTAACCTCCTCATCGGCCCTGAGGATAGGCAGTGGAATCCCCCACCACATTGATGACCAGTAGCAGTGATCGGCGATCTCGTCGATGAGGCTGAGGGAGAAGTCTGGTATGTCAACCCTGATCGGCGGTATGGACCAGTCGGAGGTGAGGCGGCAGTAGAAGGAGTAGACCGAGAATTCGAGGGCGTCCATGAGGGGTGCTGATCGCACCACCCGTCTCAGTGCCTCCCTCGGGGAGAAGAGTCCGGTTCTCTCCCCAGGTCTGAGGAGATGCAGCAGTAGGAAGGCGTCGGGGAGCTCCGTCTCCTCCTTCAGGCCGAGGTGGTAGATGAGGTATCGGGCTGAGGGCCTCTTCACTATGGAGGCGACGGCTATCCCACGTTCCATGCAGATTCTTAGAAAGCCGTTGACGGCGTCTATGAGCCTACGGCGGTCAGCCCTGCGACCCCTCATGCTCCACCAGTTGCTGAAGGCCAGAGGCCCATCTACGAGGATCAGCTCCACGGGGGGATCGTGGCTGAGGTATTCGATGAGCGTCTCATAGAGCAGGGTCTCCCTCCTAACGGCTACGATTCCCCTAAACCTCTCATCCGATATAGTGTAGGGGAATGAGAGTGATAGGGGTGGGAGGAAGAATCTGCTGCCCGACGGGGTCTCATAGACGAGGGCGTCGACGACGGCGTATCTCCTCGAGGCCAGTGGTAGTATCTGGCTTCCGGCGTCAGCCCCAGCGACCGAGCTGAAGCACTCCCTCCTCTCTAAGCTGTGGAGGGTGAGCTCCCCTCGCAGCTTTTCAACCAGTTTCCTGAGGGCTTCGAGGCTCTCCTCCACGTCGCTGGGTATCTCGTTGAGGAGGAGGTTTCTTATGGCTAGGCAGAGGTTTGGATTTCCCTCCCCCAATCCCTCCTGCTCCAGAGTTAGGGAGCCCACCCTCAGAACACCACTATAACGTCAATTCTTTCTTCGATATTTAAATGCTACGATTCTTCCGAGCATAATTTCCGATTTTCCCCATTTTATTTATATATGGAGAAATTAATATGCTCGCTGAAAATTTGATTTCATCGAGTTAAGGTCTTGATGCAAAAGTAAAGTTAATTAATGGATTAGGCGTCATCGATAGTTGAATATGGAGAGGGGGGGAACCCTAAGGGATTTGGTCTTCAAGACCTTCCTCAGGAACCCTGGGCTTGGGCCCTCTGAGATGGCTGAGAGGCTTGGAGCCAACTACAACTCCGTGAAGGCTATCTATGCGAAGCTCTGCGATGAGGGATTGCTGCGTAGGGAGGGTAGGGGGAACTACTCCCCAAACTATGAGGGAATCCTACTGCATCTCCTTGAGCGTATTGAGGCCCTGGAGCGGGGTGTTGGATGATGGCTGAATCCATCTTAGATAAGGCGTTGGAGGAGCTATCACCGAGGACGAGTCTCTTCAAGATATTCCTACATCTCTCCCTCAGGGGCGCTATGCCTCCAAGCCAGATCGCCGAGGAGACGGGTATATCACCGGGAACCGTTAGACCTGCGCTGAGAAACCTCTTGAGGAGGGGTTATGTCACTCAGCGTGAGGATGGCTCCTATGAGGCTGTAGAGCATCTCCCCCTCGTGGAGGTGCTCTCCCACCTCTACTCGAAGCTATCGAAGGGTTAGGCGTGGATCGCCTTGGCCTCTGAAGCCCTGGAGAGCCTGAGGAGGGCTGTGAGCCAGAGGGAGGTGCTGCTCTGCCTCGTGGAGAAGGGTGAGCCCATGTCATCGCAGGAGATAGCTAAGAGGCTTTCGATGACTGTGAACGCCGTGAATATAGCGCTTCACAACCTCCATAATAAGGGCCTCGTGGAGCGGGTGGCGAGGGGCGTATATAGGTATAGGCTGGGTGCCATCCTCGCCCCGCTTTTGAGGGAGTATCTGGAGAGGGGAAGATGAGCGGAAGGAAGATCAGGGGACTCGAGGATCTGAGGCTTGAGACCTCAGCCTTCAAGGTTCTCTGCTACCTCTCCTTCAGGGAGGGGCCCCTAAAGCCCTCTGAGATCGCTGAGGGCCTCGGGGAGAAGCCCTCGACTGTGAGAGCGAGGCTGGCTGAGCTTAAGGGGGCTGGCCTCGTCGCCTCTACGCCTCAGGGATATGTCTCCAGGGTTACCCCCTATGATATACTGATGAAGCTCTATAGGGTTTTGAAGGAGGAGTTGGGAGGTGTCTGAGGAGATAGTTAAGGAACTCCGAGAGCTGGGTGAGGCCCTACTGAGGCTTAAGAGGGCTCCAAGTCAATTCGCTATCTTCCATCATCTCCTCCGGAGTGGGAGGGCTATGACCATAAGGGAGATGGCAGCCGAGCTCGGCCTCACGGCTAAGGCGGCTGAGAGGGCTGTGGCGAAGCTTTTGGAGAAGGGTTTGATACAGAGAACACCCTTCAGGAATGGGGCCTACACCTGTGATCATAGGATGATAACCCTAAGCCTCCTCCAATTGGTCTCAGACCTATATGAGGCCTCTGGGGAGAGGGGCTGAACCCAGCTCGAGGCGTGAATATGGATGTGAAATCCAGCCCTGATTGGCGGATTCGGAGACTCCTTGAAATGTTAGAGGCCTCCTTCAAACTCCCCTTGGGACGACCCCCTCCCTCTATACTGCGGGATTGATGTCTCCGCTGTCGTCACCTCTTCCTGAGCTGTGGTAATACCTCCTCCTCTATCCACTTCACACCCTTTGTTGATAGCTTGTATATCGGCGCCCTCTCGGCTGGTTTGAATATGTAGCCTCTACGCCTCATCTCATGTAGCCTCGCCGGAACTGTGACCTTCCTACCGCTGGCTGCGAGGCATCGCTTTATCTCCCCGCTGGAGGCCTGGTGATCCTTCATGGAGTATAGGATTAGCCCTATGGCCTCGTAGTGGGTTAGACGTTTCTTAGTCACTATGATTGGGCCTTCTCCCCGCATCTCAACTATTCCCCTCAGGCTGTCCCTCGCCCTATTCATCAAGAGCGATGAGATTCTGTCGTCGACCTCCCTCAGGAAGTGTTCATCGATCTCCTCCAGGGCCTCCAGAACTTCATCGGCTGTCTCTCCGCTGATCTCTATCTCCCCGAAGGTGGTCTTTATTCCGACTCTTATGCGTGGCAATCACGCCTCCTCCTCGTTGAGGACGTATAGGTAGCCCCGCTTCTTATCCCTCCACCTTCTGAGCTTACCCCTCTTCACCAGCCAGACCAAAACCCCCGACAGGGTTGTCTTTGGGAAGAAGATGGCGTTGGCCTCCATTGCCTCCCTCAGCTCGGAGAGGGTTCGAGGAGTCTTACCCCAATCGGTTGACAACAGCGACAGAACGGCCTCACTGCATCTGGAGGTCCAGGGGATCCTCGGATACTCCCCCTTCCCCTCCTCCACCTCCAGGGTTCCTGGGTTACCCCTCGCATCCCTCATCCTGAAGGCCCTGGAGACCTTGTAGATTATTCCGTTGAGGTCTTCGAGGGTGGAGAGGACCTCCTCCCGCTCTCCACCCATCTCCACCTCCATGTCTCCGATCCTCACCCTCAACCTGAAGGCGGGCCTACTCATGGCAACCACTGAGAATCGGTCTTCGACGTAATTATTATGGATGGGCGCTATAATACTTGCCACGTCTTACATGGGTGGATGAGTCCCAGAGGAGGCTGCCACCCCTCGATAATTGATTCATTCGAGATCGCATAATTCACATATCAATCAAAAATCCTGGAGAGAGGTGGGAGAAATTAAATGATTTATGGATGGATGAACTCTGAGAATTATAAAGGGATTAGCCGAGGGTCTTAAGCCTCTCACTTAGGAGATCCCTCAGAATCCTCTGAACCTCAGCCGGATCGGCTCGCCCTCGAACCTCCGACATCACCCTGCCCATCAGGGGGCCGAAGGCCTTTTGGCCACGCTCCCTGATGAGGCTGAGAGCCTCATCCATCTTCGCCTTGATGATGGCCTCCAGCTCCTCCCTGGATAGGAGCTCCAGGCCAAGCTCCCTCAAGGCCTCCCTCGGCCCTGAGCCTGGATGCTCAGCCAGCCATGTGAGAACCTCTGGGATGGCCTCCTTAACCATCGCCCCCTCCTCTATGAGCTTGAAGAGTTCCCTCAGGGCCTCGTCGCCGATTAGGTCTACCCTCACCCCCTCCCTCGATAGGCTCTTAAGGGTCTCGGTCAGGGTGACGGCGACCAACGTCGGCGAAACCTTCAGGCTTTGAGCCACCTCCTCGAAGAGGGCTGTATAATCCGAGTCGATGATCTGCCTGGCGAGCTTCTCATTCAATCCATACTCCTCCATGAAGCGTCGAAGCTTCACATCAGGCATCTCGGGGAGATTCTCCCTCAGCCTCCTGAGACGCTCCTCGGTGATCGGAATCGAGACCACATCGGTCTCAGGATACATCCTCGCAGGGCCAGGCCTCGGCCTTGTGTAATGCGTCGTCCCATCTGGATTGGCGGCTCGTGTCTCACTCGGCACACCCTCCAAGGCCTCCATGGCTCTATCCAACACCGCCTTCAGGGCTCTCCTACATCTATCGGCGTCGCCTGCGACGATGACTACGGCGTCCCCAGGCTCCGCCCCCACCCGTCTACGAAGGGCCTCCACCTCTTCGGCTGTTATGTCGTAGCCTGGAAGCTCATCCGTATGCAATATCCCCTCAACGCCTCCCCAGAACTTGGCCCTATCAGCCATCTCTGTTCCAAGGCGTCTCCCTGGGCACAGCTCCCTACCCAGGAGGCCTCCAAATCTCGGAAGCCTGAGAGCATAGATGTGCCCCTTACGCTTCAGCTCCCTCCGCAGTATTCGGCATCTCGTCCCCCTGAAGAGGTCTGAGACATCAACCGGCTTCAGGCCTTCGAGGTCTTCGGGCTTTAGGCCTCGACTCCTAAGCTCCTCGGCGATCTCCAGAAGCCTAAGCTGTCTCATGGCTTCGTATTCGACGACCTTCTCGACGAGGTCGAGCTCCTGAACCCCCTTAATCTCGATGAGGGCTCCACCCCTAATCGAGATGTTTAGGTCCTGTCTAATTGTTCCGAGGCCTCTGCGGACTCGTCCCGTGGCTCTTAGTATTCTGCCTATGGCGTGGGCCACCTTCCTCGCCTCCCTGGGAGACCTGATCTCAGGGGCCGTAGTCACCTCTATTAGGGGGATGCCCAACCTGTCGATGCGATATCTGACGACTCCACCCTCCTCGGCGATCTTCCTCGCCGCATCCTCCTCGAGGCATATCTGCTCCAGATGGATGCGCCTCCCCTCAACCTCTATCTCGCCTCCGAGGGCGACGACGCAGGTTCTCTGGAATCCCGTCGTGTTTGAGCCGTCGACGACGATCTTACGCATAACGTGAACCTCATCGACGGGCTGGGCTCCAACCATCAGGGCGAAGGTTAGGCAGATGTCGAGGGCCTCATCGTTCAGCGGTCCAGGGGGCTCCTCATCCATCTCCACGAGGCAGCTCGTCTCCCTATTGGCCTCATAGACGATGGTCTTACCCTTCAGGAACTCGAAGAGGGCTGCTGGGTCAACCTCACCAAGCTCGCTCTGGCTTGGCCTCAGACGGCGGACGAAGGTGTATTCAGGCTCCTCCCTGAAAAGCTTAGGGGGGCAGTGGCAGAAGAGCTTATGCCGAGTGTCCAGCTCCTGGTGAACCTCGAGGCCCACCTTAAGGCCGATGGCCTCATAGTCGATCTTCATGGCCTCACCTCCTCGTATAGGGTGCGATCCGAGTATTCCCCAGCGATGTTCCTCCTCATCAGCTCCAGCGCCTCCTCCCTCGATGAGGAGACGCCGAGCGCCCACATCAACTTCACCAGAGCCGTCTCGGGCAGCATATCTCCGAGGGGTTCGACGCCGATCCGCTGGAGTTCACGGCCCGTCGTATAGACGTTCATGTTCACCCTCCCCCAGATGCACTGCGAAGTCATCCCAACGATGAGACCCTCCTTAACCGCCCTCCTCAAGGGGTCATAGCACTTTGAGCCTACATGGCCGAGGCCTGTCCCCTCTAGGATTATACCCCTATAACCCTCATCGACGAGCCAGTCTATGATGGATGGATTGAAGCCTGGATGGAACTTTATGAGGGCGACCCGCTCATCGAAGCGATCCTGGAGCTCAAGCTCCCCCTCCCCCCTCGGCCTGTAATCCTCGGCGATCATCTCCACACGCCCCTTGACAACCCTCGCCAGGGGCTTGGCGTTCACAGACCTGAAGGCGTATCTGCTGCTGGTGTGACACTTCCTCACCTTCGTCCCCCTATGCAGAGCTATGCTGGTGTCCGATGTGGTCTCATGCATCGCCACGACAACCTCGGCGAAGGGGGCGTAGGCAGCAGCCGTGACGGCCCCTATGAGGTTTGTAGCCGCATCTGAGCTCGGCCTATCGGAGCTCCTCTGGGAGCCTACGAAGACCACTGGAACTGGGAGGCCTCTGAGGGCGAAGCTGAGGGCTGCGGCTGAATACCCCATCGTATCGGTTCCATGTGTGATGACGACTCCCATGGCTCCGGCCTCGATCCTCTCAGCCACCTTCCTCGCCATACCAGACCAGTGTTGAGCCTCTATGTTCTCGCTGAAGAGGCTGTATAGGATGTCGGCCTCGACGAGGGCGATATCAGCCAGCTCAGGGACTATGCTTAGGAGGTCCCTCGAGGAGATGGCTGCGTGAACCCCTCCGGTGACGTAGTCAACCCTGCTGGCTATGGTTCCACCCGTGCTTATTATGGAGACCTTGGATAGGCCCTCCCTCCTCTCCGGCAGGGGTGGGGGCTTGAACTCCGGTTTGACGGCTGCTCCAAGCCTCGTAACCCTCATCGAGGGTTCGTAGGCGACGCCGATGTTGTATCCGCTCTTCAGCTTCAGAACCAGATGCCATTCATCTGCTGTCTCAAGCCTTGGCATCAGGTATCCCTCGTAGATGCGTCCACCCTTCTCAACCCTGATGAGGTCTCCGATGTCTACGCCGCTCCTCTCGAGGAGGTCTCGGAGGGCGCCCCTATAACCCTGAAGCGGCATCGCCTTTCCCTCACAGCATTCTTAGATAGGTCTCCTTCTCCACGTGGCATCTCTCCACATCTATTAGGTTGGTTAGCTCCTCATATAGGCGCTTCATACGTTCATCCCCCTCCACCGCCTCCTTAACCTTCAGGTAGTGCTCCTCATCCCTGAAGTGCTCTATCTCCATCCAATGGCTTGGGTCCCTGGCATCCCTATATAGCTCTACGGCGAGGCATCCATGTTCGAGGCATATCTCCACCGCCCTCCTCTCCAGGAGGACATACTCCTTAGCCCTCTCAGGCGGCACATGGTAGTGGTATACGACGATGAACAAGGCCCCCCAAACTATTGAGGGGCTCCGGCGATAAAGCTCTAACTCAGCCACTTAGACATATAGACGCCATCCCGATGGTAGCCGAGCCTCGCATAGTAGGGCTTTGTTCCCAGGGCGCTCATCACAGCCAGCTTCACGGCGTCATATCTCTCCAGGGCCACCCTCTCAGCCTCCCCCATCAATACCTCACCCCAACCCCTATGCTGCCAAGCCTCATGGGGACGCTCCCCAACGGGAACCATGGGGCCATAGACGTGGAGCTCCCGAACTATGGCTGTCCGACCCCTAAGCTCAGGTCTATGAACCCTCTCAGAGGGGATTCTCAGCCTCAGCAACCCGATGAGGACATCGGCCTCGGGATCCTCGACGGATATGAAGTCCTCAAGGCCCTCTGAGGCCTCATAGACCCTATGCATCACCCTAATCCTCTCTGGGTCTGGCTCTACGCCCTCCAGTCGACGCTGACCGACCTCCCTGCATCTTATACATCGACATCTCAGCCCGAGGCTTCTCATACGCCTCCAGACAAGCTGTCGGAGATTGCTCTTCTTCACCCCTGCGACGATGAGCTTCGACGGAATATCCCTTTGAACCCTCATGATCCTAATCCAGGGGGGAACCATAGCCTTCACCTGGGCCAGGAGCTCCACCGCCTCATCGGTCTCCATCGGCCTATAGAGGCCCTGACGCCACCAATCGTAGAGCCTCGTCCCCCTCAAAACCAGCGTCGGATAAATCTTTAACATATCAGGCCTGAAGCCTGGGTCCTCGAAGATTCTTCTGAAGCCCTCCAGGTCTCGCTCAGGCGTCGAACCTGGCAGGCCAGGCATCATGTGATAGCAGACCTTAAGCCCTGAGTCCTTCAGAATCCTCGTCGCCTCGATGACCCCCTCCACGCTGTGACCCCTATCGACGAGGAGGTATATGTCGTCGTAGACGTTCTGGACGCCTATCTCAACCCTGGTGACCCCCATCTCCAAAAGCCTGTCGACGACCTCACGGCCAGCCCAGTCGGGTCTGGTCTCGACGGTTATGCCTACGTTCCTTATGCCGACGGCCTCCTCGGCGAGGGCCTTAACCTCCTCGAAGCTCCCGGCTCTACGGCCCACGAGGGCTTCGAGACATCCCTTAATGAAACGGCGTTGATAGCTTATGGGTGAGGCGGGGAATGTTCCACCCATTATGATGAGCTCAACCTTATCGACCCTATGCCCTATGGATTCCAGCTGTCTAACCCTGCTGGAGACCTGTAGGTAGGGGTCATAGCGGTTCTGGATTCCCCTCATCGACGCTGGTTCATGGCCCGTATAGCTCTGCGGCACCCCCTCCTCCGGGCCGCCTGGGCAGTAGGCACAGCGTCCATGGGGGCAGGCCCTCGGCTCAGTCATCGCTGCGATGACGACGACTCCGCTTAGGGTTCTCACGGCCTTACGTCTGAGAACCTCGGCGAGATGCTCCTCCCCAGGCCTCAGAACCCTCAGGAGCTCCGAGTTTCCAGGTATACGTCCGAGACCCCTCTCCCTGCAGACCTCCAGCTTAACCCTATTTACATCCTCCTTACTCGGCTTTGGGATCTCGAGGAGTCTATCGACGATGACCCTGAGGGCCTCGTAATCTGCGGCCATAACCCCCTTAACCCTGCTCCTCCTGCCCATAGATCATGGGGTAGAGAATCCTAACCCTATAGTTACGCCTATTCCTACGCCTTGGAAACGGCCTTGTTCTGGGTATGGGCTCGATCTTAGGGGTCTGAGACCGAACCTTACCCGCCTTCGTCAAAGAGCCATGAGTCGGCATGGCAACCGGTAGGGGTTAGAGGCCGCCTTCTATAAACCTTTTCCCTTACACGTTGTGGCAGGCGACGAGCCTCCCCCCAATCTCCCTCAGCTTCGGCTCCTCCCTCCTGCAGATGTCCGTCGCCATGGGGCATCTTGGATGGAATCTGCATCCTAGAGGAGGGTTGATGAGGTTTGGTGGCTCCCCTGGAACCGTCTTCCTCAAGACGAATCTATTCTTCGGATCCGGATCCGGTATGGCCTCTAGGAGAGCCTTGGTGTAGGGGTGGAGGGGCTCTGACAGTATCTTCTTGAAGGGGCCCATCTCGACGATCTTCCCGGCATACATGACGGCGGCCTCCTGAGCCAGGTATTTAGCCGTTGAGACGTCGTGGGTGATGTATAGGAAGGCCACCTTATGCCTCATCTGTATCTCCCTCAGCAATAGCAGTATCTCGGCTCTCACCGATGCGTCGAGCATGGTGACGGGCTCATCGGCCACTATCAGCTCCGGCTCCAATACGAGGGCCCTGGCGATGGAGGCTCTCTGCCTCTGACCCCCGCTGAGCATGTGGGGGAACTTAGGCAGGAAATCCTCAGGCGGCGTGAGCTTCACCTCCTCCAAGGCCTTATAGACACGCTCATGGCGTTCATCCTCGTCGCCTATGCCGTGTATCATGAGGGGCTCCTCCAGGGAGTAGAGGATTGGATGCATGGGGTCCAGGCTTGAGTAGGGGTCTTGGAATATCATCTGAGCCCTCCCCCTAAACCATCTCAGCTTCTTCTCCGGCAGATCGGTTATGTCGACGCCGTCGAAGATGACCCTCCCCTCCCTCAACTTCACAAGCCTAAGCATCGCCTTCCCGAGGGTTGTCTTGCCGCAGCCCGACTCCCCTATCAGGGCTAGAGCCCTCCCCCTATCCAGGGTGAGGGAGACGCCGTCGACAGCCTTTACGTAGAGGGGTGAGGTGAAGAGGCCCCTCCTCACCGTATACCAGACCCTCACCCCATCGAGGTTGAGCAGCATCGGGAGACTTTAAGCGGATGGAGGTGTTAAGGATTTCGTGGATTCCAGGCTTAGAATCCTCCTCGGAGCCCTCCTCTCCCTCCTGGCGGTCTCCTCAGCCATCCTCTCAACCATCCCCAGCTTCAGCCTAGAGTCAAGCGACCACCTCCAGCTGGAGGTGGATGAGGGGGTCACAGTCTTCGAGGTTGACTATAGGGGTCTAGTCGTCGCCCACGCATCCCTACCCAGGGGGGTTGAGGTATACCTCCTCACAGAGCCCCAGTATAGGCTTTATAGGCGGAGGGGGATACTCCCAGGGGATTGTCTAAGCGATGAGAGCAGCCTATCGATCCTCAACCCCAGATGGATCGTCGTCAAGAGTGGGGTGAAAACCTCGGCGATGATAGAGGTTGAGGTCTACGCCGTTAGGAGGCCCCTGAAGACTCTTTCACTGGTCTCCTATCCCCTCATCGTGGCCTCGCTCTACCTATTGATAACTGGAGTCTTGATGAGATTTGAGAGAAAAAGGGGTTAGGAGGGCTTCCTTCTGAGGGTTAGCAGGGTTAGGACTATCGCCACGAGGGATAGGATGATGGCCACAGAGGATAGGGCCATGAGGGCGTTGATCTTCCCCGTCAGGGCTGAGACCTGCTCCGTCACCCCCGCCACCTTCGATATCTCCGCCCTAGCCTCCTCCATTATCTGAGCCCTAGCCTCCTCCATCTCACCCCTCAAGTCCTCGATCTCCGTCGACAGGCTCATCTCTAGGTCTTTAACCATGGTCTCGAAGTAGGCGATCTCGGGTATGACGGTGAAGGATTTGGTTGTGACGCTGGGTATTGCGGCCTCCTCCCCTATTGCTAGGGTGAGCAGGGTGTAGGTTCCTGGGGTCAGCTTACTCGTCTCCTCCTCCGTGAGCTTCACCGTGAACTCTCCCGGAGCCGTCAGCTCGGCGCTCTTGGAGATCACAGCCTCTCCCAGCGGGTTTATGATGGTTGCGAGGACATTCACCTTCGAGTAGGGCTCCCCGGCTACGGAGGCCTTCAACTTGAACTCGCTAGCAACTCCAGGGACGACATCCGGCATCTCCGATATGGAGATCTCTGGAACCCTCGGCGTGACCAGGTAGTCCCAGTGGTCGGCCTTGAAGGGATACTCCCTGAAGGCCTTGAGAACCGTCATCTTCGCTGCGGTGTCCACCTGGTATAGGTAGTAGGGGCCGTTGCTGACGCAGAAGTGGCCGAGCTCATCATACCAGTCTCCCAGGGCCTTCCACCTCGTAGTGGCCTCATCCTCGGTGACGAAGTCGCTGATCTCCGGTGGTATGTAATTCTCGGCGCTTAGGGTGTCATAGTGCTTCTTCAATATCTCCAGGCTCGGCCCCTTCGAGATGTCAAGCCACTCGACGCCCCACTCCTTAGCCCTGGTGTCGGAGTAGGCCAGCTCCTTTGCCTCGACGGCTGAGGTCATGAGGGCGTTTAACTCCCATGGGGTTCCAGTCCAGACATCGGCCTGGGCGGCTATGAAGGTCTCATCGGGATGCCAGTAGTCGATGTAGACGACGACGGTGTCCTCGTCGACGATCTCTATGCCCTTAAGCTTCTTGACGAAGGTCTCCAGCGATGGGGTGACGGAGGCGGGGTCGTAGATCGGGTCATCTGGATTGGCGATCCTGAAGCCCGTAGCTATGCTCATCAATATATCGGCCATCGACATCTCCTCGCCGTGATGCCACTTACCCACCTTCAGGTCGAAGGTGACCTTGCTGGTGGCGTTGACGCCTGCACCGACCTCAACCCAGCTCCTCGTGGAGGAGTCGAATATTATGGCGTCCTCTGGAACGGGGAGCACCCCATCGGGCCCAGCGGTCTCTACGTCGAACTCGGCTCTGATGGGCATGTATCTACCCGTATGTGGATGCGGATAGACTCCATAGGGGTCGCTGAAGGCCTGTCGGATAACCTCCTCATAGAGCCACTTATAGCCTCCAACTGGGTTGAAGGCGCTGACGAACATCGCCTTCTGACCGACCTTCACGGAGCCCCCGACCTCGCCTAGATACCTGATCGATCTCAACGTGAGGAGTCCATAGAAGCCCGCCTGGAGGTCTGAGACGATGTTCCCCACATCCTTATGGTGGACGAAGGCGCTGGCCTCTGTGACGAGCCATAGCCTAGTCGAGTCCTTGAGGCAGAGATCCGTCAGCCTCTCACACCACTCATACCGCTCCTCCAAGTCCTTATACTCGCCCTCATTGAGCTTAGTCGCCAGCTCCACAAGCTCGGGGCTTGGGCGGTATATCTCGAAGACGGTTCCAGTCCAGGGTGAGGTGTACATGTAGTAGGGTATCCAGTCCTCGTAGGCTGAGATGGCCGTGGTGGCCCAGCCCTCGGTGTATAAGTGCCACTCACCCGTCGTCGGGTCTCCGCCGTAGACGACCTCCCAGGCCTTGGCGGCTGGGCCGTATACCCTCTCAACGGTGAAGCCCAGCTCCTCCATCTTCCCGGCCACGTAGTCTCCGATGTCCTTCCGGACATCCTCTATCCTGATGAAGACCTTAACCGTGATCTCCTTGTCTTTGTAATACCACTTTCCATCCTTATACTCCGCTCCAGCCTCGTATAGGGCGTCGTAGATTATGCTCTTAGCCTTCTCCGGGTTGTAGGTATACTTCTTCTCATACTCCATGATGAAGGGGTAGTGTCGGCCATACTCTGGGGACATGGCCCACCACATAGTCACCTGCGGATAGGCGAATCCCCCCATCAGCTCCCTAGCTATGAAGTCCCTATCGATGTAGTAGTTGAGGGCCTCCCTAACCTCCCTTATGGAGAGGGGGTTGAAGCCAACCTCCTCGGGATCGGTCTCGACGGGATTTATGAAGAGATTATAGACCCCCGAGTAGGCCTTAACCACCT
>CAZGKJ010000007.1:0-46265 GCA_964525955.1 uncultured Candidatus Bathyarchaeia archaeon | reverse complement strand
CCCCTGGAGGCATGACTGCCCAGGAGATGGGGGCGAGGCCGCAGCCATAGTGCGACTGGAAGAGGCCAGGGAGGAGAAGCGGGAAGCGGAGAAGAGGGGAATCCTGGTTAAGGAGATTCCATGCGGCTGATCAACGCTCGAGGATGAAGCGTCTCCTATGGGGCTTTAAGCCCTTCACCTTGGCTATAAGCATCCTTTCTCCCCTTCTTCCGCCGACGCCTATTGGCTGGAGCTCCTCAGCCAGCTCCAGGGCCTCCTCCAGCCGCTTCGAACTCTCGGCGTATATCCTCATTAGGGGTTCCCCCCGTTTAACGTGGTCTCCCAGCTTCACCCTTAGCATTATGCCAGCCCCCTTATCGCTTGGCGCCCCCGCTATTCTCGCTATCTCTGCGACGTGATGATTGTTGATCCATAGAATCCTCCCACCCTCCTCCGCCTCTAGTTCTGCCGAGTGTCGACCAGGCTCCAGGTCTTCAGGCTCCACCTCTGGGTCTCCACCCTGAGCCTCGATTATCCCCCTCATCTTCTCCAAGGCCCTCCCAGAGCGTAGGAGATCAAGGGCCATCCCTTTCCCATCGCTCTCCCCCACCATCTCGAGGAGTATGCCTGCGAGGGTTGCCGCCTTATCCACCAGGTCTTCTGGGCCTCGACCCATGAGGGCTTCGAGGGCCTCCCTCGCCTCCAGTATGGGGCCTACGGCGTAGCCTATGGGCTGCTCCCCCTCGGTTATGGCGCATTCAACCTCTATTCCGAGGCGGCCCCCCAGCTCTATGAAATCCATGGCTAGGGCGTGGGCCTGCCCTATCGTCTTAACCTTCGCCCCCCTCCCCGTAGGTATGTCGACGACGACGTGAGTCGAGCCTACAGCCCGCTTCTTACTCATAATCGAAGGCAGTAGCAGCGGATCTATGGCGAGGGGATACTCAACCCTTATGAAGAGGTCATCAGCGGGGGCGAGGTCGAGGGCGCCTCCCCAGACGATGCATCCACCAACCTTGTTGACTACCTCGACGATCTCATCGGCCTTCAAGGCGACGGGGGCTAATACCTCCATCCTGTCAGCCGTCCCCGCCGGAGAGGTTATGGCCCTGGATGAGGTCTTGGGGATTCGATAACCCGCTGCGACGATTATAGGGACGACGATGAGCGTCGTCTTGTCTCCGGGGACTCCGCCGATGCTATGCTTATCCAGTATCGGCCCCCCGCCGAAGTCTAGGGTTCTACCGGTTTTAACCATCGCCAGGCTTAGGGCCTCAGCCTCCTCCATGCTGAGGCCATATATCTCTAGGGCTGTGACGAAGGCCGCCACCTCCACGTCGCTTAGATGTCTCTCGACGACGTCCATGACGATCTGCTCTATCTCCCCTGGGGAGAGCTTCTCCCCCATGATCTTCCTCCTCACATAGCTGAGGGATTCAGGCCTCTCAGCAGGCTCCACCTCGACGACGTCGCCTTCGCTTAGGCTGAGCCTCTCAGCCACCTCACGGTATACGCCTAAGACACCACTGGGAAAATCCTCAGCGATG
This sequence comes from uncultured Candidatus Bathyarchaeia archaeon, assembly GCA_964525955.1. Taxonomy (GTDB): domain Archaea; phylum Thermoproteota; class Bathyarchaeia; order TCS64; family B23; genus B23. The sequence continues at coordinate 44,739 of CAZGKJ010000007.1, read as the reverse complement.
TTGAGTATGGCCACGGCCTCCCCACCCTCAGCCTCTATACGCAGCCTATCGGAGGAGACGACGCCCAACCTCTCAGCATCCCTACTGCCGATGACGACGATGAGGTTCCCACCAGCCTCAATCTCAAGGAGCCTAACCCTAAACCTCAAACACCACACCTCAAGGGACGTGGAGAATACCCCACGGGCGGGGTAAAAGGTTAATGCCACCCAAACCCATAAGGCATCTATGCGATACCTAGACTTCCTAGACCTCAACTACAGGCCTAGGGAGACAGACATCATCTGCCACTTCCACCTCGAACCTGGAGACCTACCGCTGAGGGAGGCGGCTGGAGCGGTGGCGGCTGAGAGCAGCATAGGAACCTGGACGGAGCTCCGAACCCTGAAGCCCTACATGGTAGACCTCAGGGCGAGAGTCTATGAGATCAGGGGGAATAGGGTCTCAGTGGCCTACCCGATAGAGCTATTCGAGCCTGGAAACCTCCCGAATCTACTGAGCAGCGTCGCGGGAAACATCTTCGGCATGTCAGCCGTCTCGAAGCTGAGGCTGTTGGACATAGAACTCCCAGAGGAGCTGCTGAGAAGCTATCCAGGGCCGAGATACGGCATAGAGGGCGTGAGGAGACTACTCAAAGTATGGGGTCGACCCCTCCTGGGAACCATCATCAAGCCTAAGCTCGGCCTCAAAACCGGAGACCACGCCATGGTCGCCTACATGGCCTGGAGGGGTGGATGCGACATAGTGAAGGATGATGAGAACCTCGCGGATCAGAGGTTCAACCCCTTTGAGGATAGGGTCGTCGAGACGCTTGAGATGAGGGACAGAGCTGAGGAGGAGACCGGAGAGCGGAAGGCCTACCTCGTGAACATCACAGCCGAGACGGGGGAGATGCTCCGAAGAGCGGAATACGTCGAAGATCATGGAGGCAGATACGTTATGATAGACATCCTAACCGCCGGATTCGCAGCCCTCCAGACGCTGAGGGAGGCCGGCTTCAAACTCGCCCTCCACGGACATAGAGCCGGACATGCAGCCTTCACCAGACCAGAACGCCATGGAGTATCGATGAGGGTCATAGCAAAGCTCGCCCGATTAGCAGGCATAGACCAACTCCACGTGGGGACAGCCGTTGGAAAGATGGCCGAACCAAAAGAGCGGGTGCTAGAGAACATCGAAGCCCTTAAGATGCTGATGAAGGGCATAAAGCCAGCCATGCCCGTCGCCTCAGGAGGCCTCCATCCGGCTCTGGTTCCGGAGCTCCTAAAGATATTCGGCACCGACGCCATCATCCAAGCCGGAGGGGGAGTCCACGGCCACCCAGATGGAACAGAAGCCGGAGCCAAAGCCATGAGACAGGCGATAGAGGCGGCGATGAAAGGCATATCGCTCAGAGAATATGCCGAGGAGCATCAGGAGCTGGCGAAAGCCTTAGAGAGATGGGATGATGGATGAATCTCATTCGAATACCCTTCTGACGCCTGGTATCCGATCGAAATCTAAGTCGTTAGAATATATCTCCTCCACTCCTATCCGCTTCATTTGGGCTACTATCACCATGTCATCCCACATCCTCCAGCTTAGGTTATAGCTTCGACAGGTCTCCTCGGCCTCTATGAAATCGTTAAGAGTCGTCTCTAATTTCAATAGATTCGGGAGGGAACGCAGGAAGTTGAGGAAGAGAGGAATGGCCTCACTCCGTCTCCTCCATTTTAGATAGCTACAAACTTGAACGATGACGAGAGTTGATGTGGCAGCCTCCTCTCCCTCCTCCACACGCTTGATTATACTTGAGGCAACCTCACCATAACGCGGATCTTGAGCCATATGATAGATGAAGATATTAGAGTCGATGAATCTCAACTCGGCCCGCCGCCTCCTCAATCTCTTCAAGGTCGACCTCTATGGGGCCGATGATGCCCTTCAAGTCATCGGCGCTAACCCTTCTCTTCGGCCTAAGAACGATCCCTCCCCGCTCTATTGAGATTTCCAATTCATCGCCAACCCTCAGCCCTAAGGCCTGACGTATTGAGGCTGGGATTGTTATTCGGCCCTTCTCCCTCAGAATAACCTCCATATTCCCACCATTTTTGATACACTTATATTTGGGATATAAGATTTCCCATAAGCTCCTCCTAATATAAAAATGGGTCAACCGGCCCTCTCTCCATGGATTATGTTACGGGGGGAGAGTTCCGCTGCGTCCTTCATGCAGCTTTCCAGGTCGTCTGGGACTTCGCCCTCGGCTTGGGAAGCGCCTCTATATTTGGCTCTTATGGTTGATAGGCCGTCTTCTGGGCTGAGTTCGAAGACTTGGGGCTGTTTTCCTGGGAGTTCCCGTAGCCTATACACTCCTCTCTGGGTTCTATTGAGAACTTTAGGGGATGGCTATCGGTTTAGGGTTGGCTTGAGATGTTTAATTGTTTTCCATGACAAAAACCTGTTAGGCTGGTATGCCTACGGATTCGAGTATCCAGGGGTATCGACGCCTTACGGCCTCCAGGATCGAGTGGGGTGATATGACTCCCTCCTCGCAGATGATTCCGTGTATGTAGTCTCTCCTGGTGACCTCGAAGGCTGGATTCCTTATGGCGAGGCCCTCTGGGGCGTCGGGCCATATCTCCGAGGCAGCCCTCTCCTCTATCGCCTCATAGTCTCCGTGTATTGTCTGCGGATCAAACTTCAGCAGCTCCGTGACGACGTAGAAGGGAACCCGGGCCTCCTGAGCTGCGAGGGCGATGAGGCTTGTTCCGATCTTGTTGATGATGTTCCCCTCGGATGTTATTGCGTCTGCCCCTACGAGGACGAGGTCAACCTGCTTCAGGAAGGTTCTAACAGCCGAGTCGACGATCATCGTCGTCTTAACCCCCATATCGAGGAGCTCCTTGGCCGTTATGCGCCCCTGGTAGAGGGGCCTCGTCTCGGTGCAGACCACCTCGAACTCTACGCCCCGCCTCTTGGCTGCTCTGAGGACGCCGATGACGGCTGATGAGTGGCAGTGGGTTAGGATGCGTGTCCCAGGCAGTATGCGCCTGGAGCCGACGTCCTCTATGCGTTTACGGGCCTCCCTGAAGCTCTCTATGAACTCATCGGCCACAGCCTCCATCAACCTGTTGAGCTCCCCTACGCTCTCCCATTCGGCAGCCCTAACCCTCCACTCGATGTATCTGAGGGCATTCCTCATGAAGGGCTCAGTCTCCCTCGAACTGAAGAGGATGTCACGGGCCTCCTCTATCTCGGCCAAAGCCTCCTCACGGCTCCTGGCCCCTGACTCCCCCATCTGCTCCACCAACGCCCTTATGGCCGTTAGGGCGACGTTCGTCGCCCCCTGAACCTCTAGACGCCTGATCCTCTTAGCAGCCTCCAGCACCCGCTTCATAGAGTCACCGAGTGATCGAGATGGGGGAGGGGCGACATATAAAAGGGTAGTAGGGGGGTCTCCCCCGGGGAGATGGCTTCCAGCTCCAATTTGTTTTCAGAGACTCTAAACCCGCCATTTACGGCTGGATTTCACCTCCTTATTCACGCCCTGTTAACTCTTCCAGCCCTTTAGGAATAGGAGTGTGGCTACTGCGATTAGGAGGGTGGCTGAGAGGCCTATGATGAGATGTGTATAGGGGATTCCGAGGACTTGAAGCCTCATCAGGGTCTCCAGATGGGGTAGGGTGAGATAGATTGCTGAGAGCATCAAAACCGAGGCCGTGAGAATGAGGGAGAGATAGGCCATCTGCCCCCTGGAGATGGCGTCCACGTCTTCAGGCTCAGCACCCCTACTTAGGAGCTCCATTCGCACATGTCTCACGAGGAGCGTCGACCTGATGGTGAGATATGAGACCTGAAGAATTAGGCCTGTGATGAAGGTGAGGAGGGGCATATCAGCCCTCGGGGTGTAGGGGAGTATCAGCATAACCCAGTTGAAGTGGCTGTAGTCGAGGATGGCTGGGAAGAACATGAGGAGGTTGAGGCTGAAGAGCTTAGCATAGGCCGATTCACTCCCCCTCCTCCAGATGAGCAGCGACAGCAGCACGGCTGCCCCGAGAGGTATCAAGTCTATGTAGGCCTCGAGGGGTAAGCTGAGGAGGGTGAGGATGGGGAGGATGAGTTTCTTAAACTTCATGTAGAGGCCGCTCTTCACCAGGAGGAGGGCTGAGAGATAGCTGGAGCATAGAGCCATCGCCAGCTCCAATCCCCTTATGGCTCTGTCAACGCCCATACCTCACCCTCCTGGCGAGTATCTCAACGAAGCTCTCATCCCTTGGATTCCAGGGTATAACCTCAACCCCCAGGGCCCTCAGAGCAGTATAGGCCGATTCAAGCTCCCTCCCAACGATCCTTGAGGCCAACTCCTCCTCCCTCGTCCTCACAGCCAGCTTGTCACCCCTGACGTCGAGGAGCATAACGCTCGGCCTCCTCCCCCTCAAGGTATATCGGTAAAGAGCCCTGACGCCATCCAGCAGCCCCTTAAGCTCAGCGGCCTCCACCATGGTTATGATGATGAAGAGGGGTCTCGAACCCTTCAGATGTCCACGGCAGCTATGGACAGCCTCCCTCAGAGACTCAAGGCTGTAGCCGACCTCAACCCTCACCATCTCCCTCATCAACCTATAACGCTGCCTCCTCCCCACATCGGGGAAGATTATCCTACTCTTAGGAGGCTTAGCCACACCAGGCTCCTCCAGCAGCTCGATTGGAGGCTCGAGGGACTCGAGCCCTGAGAGGGCCTTCAGGAGCTCCGGCGGAGGCTCAACCCTCCTCTCATAGGGCCCCTCCCATCGATAGGCGTCGTGATTATAGATGGCGAGGCCAACCCTGCATCCACGATTTAGATAGAAGTCGGCCAGGCCGAGGGCGGCCTGAACGGCGTAGTCGAGGGCGCTTCGCAGGGTGGTCCCAGTAGCCATGTGGGGGGCTGAGTCGAGGAATATCCAGACAACCTTACGCCCCTCCCTCTCATACTCGTTTACCTGGAGTGGACTCGGCGAGGTGGAGAGGCGTCGAGCCGTCGCCTTCCAATTAATCATCTTATAGGGGTCTCCTGGGGCATAGTCCCTGATCTCGAGGAAGTCTGTTGTGGGGATTCCGAATCGATACTTCGCCTCAGCGGGCATGGGTATGGCTGAAACCGATTCACGATGCCTCACCCTCCTAACCAATAGGGGTCTCGGCCTGACGGTTATGGCCCTGGGAGCCTCCACCAACCCTATCCGGGTTTTAAGCATCTGTAGGAAGTGCCTCGCCTCATAGCGGACCCCCTCCAGCTGGTAGAGGCCCCTCCTGGCGCAGGTGGCGGTGTAGCTGATGACGGCCTTCACGTCGCCGACGCCCTTCCACAGGGCCTTGAAGTTCGTTCCCTCCTCGAGGCTGAAGGAGGTGGGGAGGACATCTCCGATGGTGACGACGCCGACTCCTCCTCTAACCCTAATCCTGAGGGTCTCGAAGAACTGCTCATCGATCCATAGGCTTTGATCCCCGCCGAGGCGTTCAACCTCCACCTCCCTGGGCGGGGGGACAAGCAACGATAGGGCGACGAAGAGGAGGGGGAGAAGCCCGACGAGGATGAAGATCACATTGCCTAGAAGCATTCCGAAGACTATGAAGGCGAAGGAAGTGACCGCCGGCTCCAACGCCTCCCGAGTTGACAAGAGGGCTTCACCTACGGAGGAAATCCCTGGGAACCTCAATCTTATCGAGGATCTCCTTGATGACGTCTCCGGGCGTCACCTTTCCCTCGAGGGCATACTCCATCCTCAGGATCAACCTATGCCCAAGGGCGTCGAGGGCGAAGAGCTTGACATCATCCGGCGTGACGAAGTCTCTTCCCGAGATGGCGGCGTGAGCCCTTGAGAGCTTCAGCAGTGCAAGGCCTCCCCTCGGGCTGGAGCCGACCTCGACGGCGTAGTGGCTTCTGGTCGCCCTGACTATGGCTGTGATGTAGTCGATGATCTGATCGTCGACGTAGATGCCCTCCTCTATGAATCGCTGCATCTCCACGAAGGTTCTCTGATCCGTCACAGGCTCCATAAGCGACGTCGGGTCATCCCTCTTCCATAGGATTCTCCTCTTCAGTATGAGGCTCTCCTCCCGCTGAGTATCGACGTAGCCGATGGAGAGCTTTATCAGAAACCTATCGAGCTGGGCCTCAGGCAGCGGATAGGTTCCCTCCAGCTCTATCGGGTTCTGGGTGGCGATTACGAAGAAGGGCTGCTCCAATCGATGTGTCTCACCCTCTATGGTGACCTGACGCTCCTCCATCGCCTCCAACAGGGCTGACTGGGTCTTAGGCGGAGACCTATTGATCTCATCGGCGAGGAGGATGTTGGTGAAGATGGGCCCCTTCTCCAATACGAATCTGGCCTCCCTTATACGCCAAACCCTCGTCCCCAATATGTCCGCCGGCATCAGGTCCGGCGTGAACTGTATACGCCTCCAGCTGCATCCGGTCACCCTCGCCAAGGCCTTGGCCAGCAGGGTCTTACCCAACCCTGGATAGTCCTCGAAGAGGACGTGGCCGTTGGCGAGGGCTGCTGAGAGGAGCTTCCTCAGCATCAGCCTCTTCCCGACGTAGAATCGGTTCACCTCGTCGAGGATGGCTGTGGATATCTCCCTAATCTTCTCCACATTCACCTCTATCTACCTCCCCATCCCCATGGGTCTGCTGCTGAGACCCGTGATCCTATCCACCACCTCATCCAGCACCCTGCTACGCCTCTCCAGGTCTCTTCTCTCCAGGGATTCACCGTGTCCCCTGACGTAGAGTAGGGGTCTCTGGGTGTCCCTATATTCGATGAGCGGCGATAGTATACGTTCGATCTCCCCCTCATTTAATCCCTCATCGTTGAGGAGGAGGCTTAAAAGCAGTATAAGCCTCTCCTTCCTTCCCCCAGCTATGAAGTCCTCCATCGCCGATGTCAGCTCCGAGAGTCTCTCACCCCTATAGGTTGAGACCTCCTGTATATGCTTAGCCCAATCCCCAACCCTGTCGATGGCTGATGTCTCAACCGATCTCCTCGCCCCCCTATAGATGAGGGCCGCTATGGCTGTGATGGTCATCCACTCCAGGTAGGGGGAGAGGGGTGAGAGACTTGGTATTAGGGCTGAGAGGTTCTCCCTGTAATAGCCGAAGTAGAGGGCTATGAGGATGGATGAGGGGATGATGATGTGATACTTCGATGATGCCTCCCCTATGGAGGCCAGAGTCTTACGCCTCGACCCCCTCAGGGCTGAGGGCAGCGTGATGAGGGCTGAGGCTGTGGAGGCCATGTAGATCAGCGTTGAGAGGTTCGGCGGGAGCTGTGGGGGGACATCCCTGAGGGCGACGCCTATGATCCTCGATGTGACCAGGCCCTCGACGTAGATGGCGGCGCTGGCTAAGAGGGGTCTGAGGACTGTTAAACCCCTCAGCCTCAGCAGGGTTGAGGCTACGTTGTGAGCTATCAGCGTTATGAAGGCTATGAGGATGTAGAGGCCGAGGGATCTCACCGCCTCCGAGGATGATGCATAGATGAGGGGGAGGCTTAGGAGTAGGGTGAAGCTCACGGCGTAGAGGCTTCCGACGAGGAGCTCCTTAGCCCTCCCCTCGAAGATGGCTCCTATCAGGCTTCCAGCGTAGAAGGTGGAGGATGATGTCAAGAGGGTGAGGAGGAGGGGGTTTAACTCCATGGAGGCCATCTTGGCTGGGAGATTGGGGAGTAGGGGGCTGAACTCACCGAGGGTCGGCCTCCAGACGAGCATGGCCCAGAGGAGGGGGAGGGCTAAGGAGAGGTATAGCAGAGTATTCCTGATGACAACCCCTCTAATCCCCATGCTCCATCAACTCTATCAGGATGTCCAGGGCCTCCCTGCATCGATTGAACTCTCTGGCCGCTGGCTCCACCCCGCCGTAGTTGGCCCTCTCGAAGGTTGAGATCAGAACCTCCAGGGGGTAAGCAGCACCATCCGGTAGATGTCTCAGTAGGAAGGCTTGGAGCTCCCTTGGGGTTAGGTTGTCTCCTATGCCGAAGCGTCTCTTAGCCCTGTTATAGAGTCGATTATAGAGCTTCACCACCCCCTCCCTATAGGTGTCGTAGGTCAGCGGCGGCTCCTCCAGGGGCTCAGCCTCCTCAACCTCCACAGTCTCCTCAGCCTCCTCCCTTCCCTTCCTCCCCATTATGATTGCGGCCACCACCAATCCCCCAGCTGTGGCTATGATTATGTTGTTGGGGAAGCTCAATAGGATTGCTATGGGGGAGCTCCTCCCAGCCTCTATCTGGAGGGTAACCCTACCCTCTGAGGGTAGATAGTAGTCGGAGGGTGGAATCGAGAACCTTATCGTCTCCTCCCCCTCCTCCGAGGGGGTGTATCTGAAGGTGAAGTATCCCTCCGAATCGGTTTTCACCAGGTAGGTTTCACCGTCCACCTCAACGATTAGGGTGATATTCGCTATCGGCTGACCAGTTGAGGGGTCTTTAACCCTCCCCTCGATGACCGCCTCCTCCCCCACATAGGCCCTATGGGGTGCATCCACCACAATCTGGGTTCTGGACATCAACCTAAGCCTCGGATCGCTCCAGGACTCCATGTAGATGTCGTTTCCCAGGGCCCTGGCGACGACTTGGTAGTCTCCCACCTCCGCCTCCGACGGCGCCTGACAGGTGATGTTGAAGAGGCCGTCCTGAACGACGCCTACGCCGACGAGGAAGCCTGTCTCATTCTTACTCGGCGTGAGGAAGACCTGAACCCCCATCCCCGAGACGGGTGTCCCGTTGAAGGTCTCAACGGTTCCCACGACGATGAATCCCCCGCCCCTCAGGGCCGTTGGGCTACACCATGTGATATTTGTCACCGTTGGGATGCGGTTTGACCGACTTGGGGACTCCCTCCTCTCCTCAGGCGTAGCGTCGAAGATTATCCAGCCGAAGCCCTTGAAGGGAACCTCAACATAGACGTGGGCCTGACCTGGAGCAACCACCTGATACTCCTCATCTGGGGAGATGAGGTAGCCCATCACAACCCTCGTAGATATGCCCAGAGACCTCGCCAGCAGGGCGAGAGCGGAGTTGAATTGGATGCAGGTTCCACGACGCTCATGGAAGAGGAACCACTCGACGGGGTCTATGTTTCGAGGCGGAGGCGTATAGTTGGCGTCGTAGACATAATTCTCCCTCAGATAAGTCTCCAGAGCCTTCAGCCTCTCATAGGGCGTTGAGGCTGAGCCTACGGCCTCTAAGGCCAGCTCCCTCAACCTCCCCTCCATATCCCCTGGGAGCTGTAGGCAGTGATCTATGGCCTCAACCTCAGCCCCCTGGAGCTCCTCCTCGGAGAGTTGATAATGTCTATGCACCACCCAATAGACGTGGGGGAAAACCCCCTCCGTGTAGAAGACCTGGAGCGTGGGATAGTATATGACGTCGCCGTCGAAGACGAGCTTCTCAACATTAGAGACGACAGGTATGTATCCGGTGAGGTTTACGAGGGGCTTTATGTAGAAGGTGTAATCCTCATAGGGGAGGGAAAGTGAGACATTATGCCCTATGGCTCCCCCCTCATAGGGGATGGCCCTACAGCCCTCATGGGGATTCCAAACACCATCCTCATATATCTCGCCGACTCGACATCTGAGATACCTCGTCCCAGTCCGCTTATGGATCTCGAAGAGGGCGCCTCCGCCGGAGGGGAGCGACTCAACGGGGATTCCACCACGCCTTTTAGCTCCCTCCTCCCCGACGCCCACCCTCCTAACGTGACCCATCCTCCATCCGCCTAAATTCAGCTCGGAGAGGTCTCCGAGGAGGTGGATGGCGGAGGCGAGCATCATCACCGACAGGAGGAGGACTGCGAGGTAGAGCGCCGCCCTCCGGTAGGCACCCATCGAAGGTGATCTCCCCCTCCGCCTCATTTTATCCTTTTTACATCCACATCATTGATTTGGGGGAGAGCGGGAGACTCTGAGGGGGAGAGAATTCATCCATCTATGCTCATCCATCGATGAGGAGAACCCCATCTTTAAAGACATCTGTATAATCTGCGGGGCTGAGGGCGGCCTGAAGGCCGTCTTCAGGGGGTCTAAGCCTTATATTAGAAGTGTCTGAAGCACCGCTCATCGGTGAAGACCATCGCTATCCCATACTCATTACAGGCCTCTATGACCTCCCTATCCCTGATGGAGCCTCCAGGCTGGATGCAGGCTGAGACGCCATACTCAGCCATCAACTCAATCGAATCGGTGAAGGGGAAGAAGCCATCGGAGGCGAGGACGGAGCCCCTAAGCTCATCGCCATGCCCCTGAGCCACAGCCTTCTCCAGAGCCAGCCTAACAGCCGTCACCCGATCCTGCTGACCCGTCCCAACGCCGAGGGTGGCGAGGTCTCTGGAGACGACGATGGCGTTGCTCCGAACATTCATACAGACATACCAGGAGAAGAGGAGATCCCTCATCTCCCCCTCCGTCGGCTCCCTCTCGGTGACAACCCTCACATCCCCGGGGCCCCTAACCCCCGTCAGGAGAGGCGTGGAGAGCACGATGGAGCCGTCGGCCAAAACCCTGAGGCGGAGATGCCTCACCTCATCTCCGATATATCGGGGGAGCATCCTCGGATCGTCGACCCTCACAACCCTCAGACTCCTCCTCCCCTGAAAAACCTCTAAGGTCCCCTCCCCATAGGCTGGGGCTGCGACAACCTCAACGAAGGTTGAGACCACCTCCTCAGCCGTCTCGGCGTCCACCTCGACGTTGAAGGCGACTACGCTCCCGAAGGCAGCCTGCCTATCACAATCCCTCGCCCTGATATAGACATCCCTGAGGCTGTCTCCAGGCCTCTCTGCGGCTACGCCTGAGGGGTTTAGATGCTTCATAACCGCACAGGCTGGCTGCTCAAAGTATTTCAGGATGTTGAGGGCGTTGTCTATGTCCTCCACATTCGTCTCGCTGAGACCTCCCTTCCCCATCTTAAGGAGCTCCAATCCCCCGATTATGGCGGGGGAATCCCGCAGCCTATATAGGGCTGCGGGCTGATGGGGATTCTCCCCATATCTGAGGCTCATCACCTTCTCATAGTGGAGCTCCCTATCCCCGATACGCATCGATATGGAGTTGGGGTAGCTCTCAGGGGTCGGCGTCCTATAACGCTTCCTCATCCCCATCCCAAGGCCTCCAGGTAGCGTATTATCGCCTCATCATATTTGGCCGTCCTCTTAAAGGCTTCCAGGGCAAGCCTCCTCCTCAAGTCATCCGGTATATGGCCATATCTATCCAAGGCCTCGGCGACGGCTTCATACTGTGAGGGGTCTACGACGACGGCGATGTCATCCCGCAGCAGTGAAGCCTTAGCGGCGGCCCTGATCATCGCTGGGCCTCCGATATCTATGAGCTCAGCGGCCTCCCTGGGACCCAGGCCCCTCGAGGCGGCCTCCTCGAAGGGGTAGAGGTTGACGACGACGAGGTTGAAGGCCTCGATGCCATACCGCTCCATATAGGCCCCCTGCTCGGGGTCATGGGGGTTGAGGAGTATGCCTCCATGAATCCTTGGGTGAAGCGTCTTCAACAGGCCTCCGGGGCTTTCGGGGTAGCCGGTGTAGGCTGAGACCTCTATGATGTTGTCGTAGCCGAGCTCCCTTATCCTCTTAGCAGTCCCCGAGGAGGCTATGATCTCAACGTCTAAGCGCCTCAGGGCGTTGATGAGGATTTCGAGGCCGCCCTTATCATAGACGCTGATGAGGGCTCGCCTAATCATGTCATCTAAGATATGGATGGGGGAGATAAAACTTCAGTTAGGGCCTCTTCTCGGAGCCTGGTAGGAGGATGTCGTGGGGCTTCAGCTCATCGGCCCCCCTCTCCGTCACCAGGGCCAGCCGAGCCCTCTCCCACATCTCAGGTATGGTTCTGGCGCCTACGTAGCCCATCGCAGCCTTCAGGCCTCCGACGAACTCGGCGACGATCTCCGAGACCGGCCCCCTATAGGGAACCCAACCCTCAACGCCCTCCGTGATGGTCTTAGAGGGCTGTGAATAGCGGTCTAAGGCGTAGCGCTTCTTCCTCGCAGCGGCGCTCCCCATCCCGTAATACTCCTTATAGTATCTCCCCTCAAGGGCGATGAGGCGGCCTGGACTCTCGGTGCACCCTGCAAAGACGTTTCCCATCATCACGCAGCTGGCCCCCACGGCGAGGGCGACGGCGACGTCTCCAGGATTCCTTATGCCTCCATCGGCCATCACGGGTATGTCAGCCCCATAATCCCTAACGGCGTCGGCGGCCTGGGCTACGGCGTAGAGGGTCGGAGACCCAGCCCTGGTGACGATGCTGGTGGTGCAGATGGAGCCGCTTCCTATGCCAACCCTCAGCCCAGCGACGCCGTCCAGCTTCGTTATGCAGTCCTCAGCTGCCTCGTAGGTTCCGATGTTGCCGACGATCACCTCCGCCGAGACCTCCTTCAGCAATCTCTCCGTAGCATCGAAGCAGTTCTTATTGTGGAAGTGGGCGACATCTACGACGAGTATGTCAACATACTTGTCCAGGGCCTTCGCCCTTCGGAGGTCGAAGGGGGAGATGGCGGCTGCGCAGATGAGTCTCCCCTGATCATCCCTCACGGCGTTTGGGTATGTCCCCTTCAGGGTGATGTCCCTCATGGTTATGAGACCCCTGACCCGGCCCTCCTCATCGACGATGGGGAGCTTCTCGATTCGATGCCTATGGAGAATCCTCTTCGCCTCCTCCAGGGTTATGTCCTCCGTGGCTGTTATGACATCCGTCGTCATGACATCCTTCACCTTCAGCTGTGGATCGGCAAGGCGGACATCCCTCCAGGTGACGATGCCGACAAGGCGGTTGTCATCCTCGACGACGGGGAAACCGTGGATGCGATGCTGCTCCATCATCCGTAGGAGCTCCTCCACCGTCGTGTCTGGGGTGACTGTGATGACATCCCTTATGATGAGGGATTCAGCCCTCTTCACCCGTCGAGCCATCTCCACCTCCTCCTCGACGGAGCAGTTGCGGTGTAGAACCCCCAGTCCTCCCTGCCTTGCGAGGGCTATGGCCATCTCGCTCTCGGTGACCGTATCCATGGGGGAGGAGACGAAGGGGACGTTGAGAATCACACCTCTCGTCACATGGGTTCTAACATCAACCTCTGAGGGCTCAACGGTTGTCCAGCCTGGGAGGAGGAGGACGTCGTTGAAGGTGAGGGCGTGCTCCGCATCCCTAAACTTATCTCTGAACCCCATCCCAGACACCGGTTTTAATTCGATGTGCGGAGGGCGGGCTTATTAACGTTGCCCTCCGCACCTGAGGGATGGGTTAAACGGGGAGGTCTAGGAGCTCCTTAGCCCTCTCGAAGTATTCCAATATGTTGAGACCCCGCTCCGTGATGAGGTATCTCCTCTTAGTTCTACCATCTCCCTCGGTCTCAACGACCTTCAGGAGACCCCTCTCAACCATCATCTTGAGAATCCTCTGGGTTGGCCTCCAGGAGAGATTTGCGGCATACATAATCCTCGTGGGCTTATCAACCCCATCCCTCACTACGGAGAGGACGTCTAACACTATGTCGAGCATAGACCTCCTCTTAGACATCTCAACACACCGACAGGAAGTATGAACATAGAACACTATTTAACTGAAACTCACCTCTAATACGTTTCCTGAATAAGGATGATAACATCATCAACTCTAAGATGATAGATGGATAATCAGTATTCTTAAACCCACTGAGATGAGCATTAAGCCCCCTATAATCCTCGTCCACCTACCCAGACCCCTGCCAACCCTCCCACCAAGCAGGGCTGCTATGAAGGTTAATATGGCCACCACAAAGCCTATGAGAATAGACGAGGGCAATATGGGAACCCCCTCAAAGAAGAGGGAGACGCCTACGGCGACGGCGTCTATGCTCGTCGCGATGGATAGGCCGAGGAGGTTTAGGAGGCCGAGGAACTGGGGCTCCACCTCCCTCTCCTCTCCGAGGATCATGGCCAAACCTATGATGGAGAGCAGCAGGAAGGCAACCCAGTGGTCGTAGGCTGAGATGAGGTCTATGATGGAGAGGCCGAGCCACCAGCCGAGCATGGGCATAGCTATATGGGAGAGGCCGAAGGATAGGGAGAGCCTTGAGGCCTGAAGCAGCCTATCCCCAACCCGTAGACCGACGGCGACGGCCACGGAGACCGAGTCCATGGCCAGGCCGACGGCGAGGAGGAGGACGGCGAGAGGGTCCAGCATGCTCACTGGATTTTCATCGGGTGAGAATTAAGCCTTATGAATCTTTTATCATCATAGACAACTACCTCTAAAAAGATAAATACCGAGCAGAGTCAATATGAGTAGGGAATGGAGATAATTGATGTGGATGCCTACGTGCTACCAACATTAGGAAGAATAAGTGGAGGACTAAACTATACAGCATACGTTGACATGGAAATTGATAAACACATCTTGAAGTATGGAGGTGTGGAGCATAAGGTTAGGATACACTGCTACTCCCCAGAGAGGCTCAGCAGGGGGGAGATGGAGCGCATAGCGAGGGCCTTCGACAACGCCCTCTCAAGATACTTCGCAGACGTCGAGAAGAATAGGAGGATATACCGCTACTGGCGGTGGATGGGGCTTATCGCCTACGCCATCGCCACCTTCGCAGCCATCTCCTCGTACCTCTTCCTGCCACATCCCTACAACATCTACGCCACCTGCGTCGACATATTCTTCTTCCACATCCTCATCTTCGGCCACTGCTTCAGGCCGCTATACAGATGGATGAGAGACGGATCCATAGAGAGGGGGGTCCACAGGGCCATTAGGAGGCTGAGGGGATGCGAAGTTGTGGAGGGGAGGGACGGCGGGAAGCTGAAGCTGGTGGAGATGCTTAGAAAACACTTCTCAGAGATGGATGGAGGCGAGATCGGCATCTATGAGAGGCTGAGGGAGTATGCGAGAAACCTCGGCTTCCAGGCAGCCGTGAGGTTCTACGACTGGCTGATCAAGGAGCTACGGGAGGAGGAGAGCTTCTACACAAAGTATAATCCCGCAAGCCTATGGAGGAGGATCAAACTCTACTACCTCGGCTTCAAGGTTGAGGTTCCGAGGATAACGGCCCCCATGAGGAATATGGATGTGGGAGCATGAGATGGCTCGTCTATAGGGTTCCGAGGAAGGATGAGCCGGACCTCCTCCACATAGACCTCCACCCCTTCTGGTTCCTCGAGATGGAGGGGATGTATACGGAGCTTGAGGAGAGGGGGGAGAGGCTCACCATACAGCTCCTAACACCAGGTGGAGAGGATGAGGACGTTGAGAGGCAGGTTAGGGAGGGACTCCTCGACACCTTCTATAAGGATAAGAAGCTGATCAGTGAGGTCTTGAAGAGGCTTTTAAGCTACTACCTCAGCCTCCTCGACCCATTATGGCTGAGACTCTTCCTCGGGCCAACCTTCATGGCGAGCGGCCTCATCAGGGGATACCTAAGCGGGGGGGCAGCAGACTTCCTCATAGGCCTCTACCTCCTCATGGGAAACAACCTCTTCGTCAGGAAGATCGTCGAGGAGGTCAGGAGATACTACGATGAGGTTGAACGGGGAATCGAGAGGGCCCTAAAGGGATTGGAGAGGGTTGAATGCATCGAGCATCCAGGTCTGAGGGAGCTGAAGGAGATCATGGAGAAGTCGGCGGATAAGACCGAGGCCTACATAGAGGCCCTCCACGCCTGCGACAGGTTGGGGCTCCCAGAGCTTAGGGAGTTCTACTCCTACAGCGCCCCCATCACCGAGTGGAGGTATCGAGAGCCCCACCTCGGATTCCCCCTCTACGATAGGAGGAAGACCCCCGGGGAATTCAAGCGGCGGCGGAGACCAGCCGCCCAGCCCTCGAGGATGAAAGACGAAGAGATGGAGCTCTTCGACTACGACATCGGAGCCAGATACCTCTACCGCCTATCCACCTATAGGGAGCTACATAGGGAGCTGGAGCTGACAGCCGAGCGGATAGGGGCTGAGAAGATCACCGTCTACGAAACCGAGAGGGGCTACGAGGTGAACGCCTATGAGATCGGCGACGGCGATGAGGCCCGAATCCTCATAAAGGCCGGATGCCATGGGAGGGAGCCCGCAGGGCCGCTGGCGATACTGCAGATGATGAGAAGCCTTGAGAAGGAGGGGAGATACACCGAAGAGGTTCTCAGCAGAAGCCGGATCGCATTCATGCCCGTCGACGACCCAGAGGGATACAGCATGAGGGCCTGGATGGGAGTCGACATGGCTGGAAGAGAGGAGCACTGGCCCCCACAGGGGGGACCCTACAGCCTACAGGGGGAAGCAGAACTCTTAGCGCTGAGGATGCTGAATAGGGGAGGCCTACATCCAGCTCAACTATTGGAGTATGCGGTGAGATTTAGAGACCCAAACGTGGTTTGGGGTGATAACGTCAAGTCCCCTCGGATAGCCGCACTCCAGGAGTATCTGGAGGAGTTCAGGCCAACCTTCGCCGTCGACCTCCACGAGACGCTTGGAAAGATGGCTGACCTCGTCTATAAGGGGGCTGGAATCCTCTCCATAGAGAACTTCTACATCCCCCCAGAGATCCGAGACAGGTTGGAGCATATGATGAAGCGGCCTGAGAACAGGATCTCCCGATACCTATCGGGGAAGCGTATGCTTAGGAGACTCCTCGGCCTGGAGTATGTTAGAACCCTGATGGCTGAGATACCGGAGTTCGAGGTGGGAGAAGCGATGATGAGACACGTCGCCGAGAAGGGCTTCAAGATCTATAGGGGGGAGTATCAGAAGCTGTTGGATAAGCCCTCACCGGATTGGCCTCCACAGCTCATCTCCATCGACGTAGGGCGAACCATCGATGGGCCGCTTCTCTTCAAGCTGGATATAAGGGTCTGCCCAGCCTGGCTCCACCACCGATTCGGGACGCTGAGCTACACCACCGAGACCTTCCAAAACCCCATCGACGAGAGAGTCGGCGAAGACCTCGCCTTCGTGGAGGGCGGCATATTGAAGATATTGGGGATCAGCCATGAAGGCTGACGGAGAGATCAGATACTACCTCATCGAAGACCCCCTGGGAGAGGGGGAGACGATAGGGTATAGCAGACATCAACTCAACAGAATCTACGATGAGTATAAAGACAGGGAGGGTGTGAAACGAGTCCTCTACGTCCCGAGAGGCCTCGATGGGGGGGAGACCCTGAGGAGATTCGAGGAGAATCTCTGTAGGAGGCTTGAGGAGAAGGCTGACAGACGCATGGATTGGGCATGGCTCCTAAGATTCTGCGCTGCGGCGGTCTGCATCTACACCTTTGAACCCCTCTTCAAATTGGCCTACATACCCCTCGTCTACCATCTAAATCGATACATATTCATCTCCAGGGAGCTGGTGGAGGCGGTTCTCGACCCGATAGCCATCCCCTTCACCACGATCCTCGGCTTCATCCTCGGCCTCTCACCCCTCATACTAACCCTCATCCTCACCCATCAATACATGGCTCGAATATCCAAGCGTGAGGGGGAGATCGCAAAATGGTTGAGAGGCCTCCTCTCCGAGGAGGCTGAGATTAGGGAGAGCCCGAGGCTTGAGGAGTTCAGGGAGAGCGTCCACGGATTGGTGGAGGAGGCGAGGAGAAACCTCAAGGCCCTCCACTCCCCATCCCTCGAGGAGAGGGTTGAGGCCTGTAGGAGGCTTATGAGAGACCTCGCCAAGATGCAGGCGGAGGCGAGCTACCATGGATTAGAGACCCTCGTCGACTATTATCATAGGCTTAAGACATCCTTCTACAGGCTGAGCGGGGAGAGGCGCATTCTGAAGCGAGATAGGGCGCTGAAACGCTGGCTGGGGGAAGTGAGGGGTTGAGGGGGCTTAGGGGTGTAGCCTTCGGCCTCATCCTCCTATTAGGATTCTACGCCCTGACAGGCTTTCTGCTCCTCGGCAGGGGTGAGATGGCCGTCGTCGTAGGCTACGACCTACATAGGATTAGGGGGCTGAACGACATCATCCTCCTGATCTATGGAGACCTCCCCGAGAGAGAGGTGAAGACGATAAGCTTCGAGGATAAACCCCTCCTCTCAACCCCCCTGGGAAGATTATATTGGCATCCCCCAAAACCCCTCTACATCCACTATAAATTCAGGGTTGGAACGGAGCGTTATGAGCTGAGAACCACCGTCATACTACCCCTGGCGACGGATGAGGAGGGGAGACTCCTCTACTGGTGTCTACTGACGAGGGAGGGCTTCAAAACCTTCAGCCTCTACAACTATATCAGAGACCTATTAAGCGGCGAAAACCCCTATGAGGGATTGGAGATACCAATCATCATCGTCGACGGCAGATATAGGATCGTCGACGTTGAGAAGTTCATCGAGACGTATAGGGTTGAGGAGAATGAGACGCAGAGATATCCATGGCTATATCCACGGCATAGGGGGCATAACCTGATAAGGGAGCTCCTCGAGAACGCCTTCCAGGTCTATGTGATGAATAAGACCTATCAGACATATAGACAAATAACGGAGCTCCACCCCGAGCTAACCATCGAGGATCGAGTGGATGAAACCTATAGGATCATATCGAGAGACCTACCGGAATTGGTGGAGGGCCTATTGGATGACCGGGGAATGGAGATGCTTGAGAAACGCTACGGCATAGAGGTCTCCAGGGAGCTCCAGGTAAGGATAGAGTATATCACACCCTAAGACTCAACGCTACAACCGACTCCAGACCGACGGAGGTTTGAAGACTTTAAATCCAGCACCTTCTAAGGGAGGTGTGGAGGGACGTCGTAGACTGATCATAGCCATCACGGGGTCGCCGGGGGTTGGTAAGACAACCATCGCAAGGCTATTGGCGGAGCGTCTCAAGGCGCTTCACATAGATCTCTCCAAACTCGCCATCGAGAGGGGCCTCGTGGAGGAGTGGGATGAAAGGCGGGAGACGGCGGTGGTGGACATCAAATCCGTGAGGAGGGAGGTGGAGAAACTGCTGGAGAGCCATGACCGAGTCGTCGTCGAGGGTCACTACGCCCATGACGTCGTCCCAGGGGATGCCTGGATCTTCGTCCTGAGGAGGGAGCCCTGGAAGCTGAGGGAGGAGTTGGAACATCGAGGCTACGGGGAGGGGAAGGTGAAGGAGAATGTGGAGGCGGAGCTCCTCGACATCTGCCTATCCGAAGCCATTGAGAGCCATGGAGCTGAGAGGATACATGAAATAGACACCACGGATAAGACGGCGGAGGAGGTGGTGGAAGAGATGATCGAGGTGATGGAGGAGAGGAGGCCGAGGAGAATAGGAGTCGCCGACTGGCTTGAAAAACCCGAAGCCAAGACCCTACTGGAGTGGTTGAGAGATATATCTAATTAAGAGGCGTGAGCAAAAAGAGTCATCCTTTCCATATCCTATATAGCCTCCCCTTTACCAGACTTCTAATTTAAAAAAAGGTTTCTCTATGCTTGGCAGCCCTGCTTTTCTGGTTCAGCTCCCCTGAAATCCATTGGGAAAATGGTTTAAGTCGTCCCCCGCTGAGACCTGAAGCTCGACGGTTTTTCAGCTCCCTCAACGGCCCTCTCTATCCTCCTCAGTACCCTTTGCAGTTTTTCAGAGACCTGAACCAAGTCTATGTCCATCGACCAAGTAAATCTTAAAACTCAGCAGAGAGTAAAAGATATGAATGCCTCTAACCTAAACCATCCATTCCTCTCAATGCTAAGTAAATGATGGTTTTAAACCTCGACGGAAAAAAACATATGGGAGTGATCCTCTATATTTTGATACCGTATTTTTCTCGGAACCTAAGCTTCACCGCCAACTGATGCCCTGGATACCTCTCATAGTTCGTGTAGGCTATAACCGCGTCGGCGACGCTTTCAAGTCCCTCGCGTGTAAGGAATTCTACGCTGAAGAACTTAATGAAGTCATAGACGGAGGTTGCAGAGTAAGATTTTGCATAGCCTCCTGTGGGCAGTATCGAGTTGGGACCCGTTAGATAGCAGCCAGCTGCGCAGGCGGAGTACTTGCCTAGGAAAACAGCTCCAGCGTTCCTTATCTTCTGAACGGTCTCAAAGGGATTCTCCGTCATTATGACGAGATGTTCAGCGGCATATTCGTTAGCAAACTCTATAGCCTCATCCATATTTTTAGCAACTATAATACCGCCATAATTGCCGATGGCGCTCTCAGCGAACTCCCGCCTCCAATCTGGAAGCATATTCATCAATTTCTTCAAGCTTTCTAGGATTTTCTCTGCGTGACTCATGGATGTGGTCACTATGACGCTGGAGGAGTCGGCGCCATGCTCAGCCTCCGAGAGGGCATCCACAGCGACAAGCTCTGGGGGAGCTGACTCATCGGCTAGGACGAGTATCTCGCTTGGGCCTGCTGGAGTTCCGAGGGCGACCACATTGCTTACAACCCTCTTAGCTGCTGAGACATAGATTCCTCCAGGCCCAACAATCTTATCCACCTTAGGCACCGTCTGGGTTCCATAGGCCATGGCGGCGATGGCCTGGGCTCCACCTACACGGAAAATCCTATCTATGCCCACCATGTCGGCGGCGACTAGGGTCGCTGGGTCTCCAAAGCCCTTTATGGGGGGTGTGCACATAACCACCTCATCTACGCCAGCAACCTTAGCTGGAACTCCAAGCATAACCACCACGGAGGGGAGAACCCCCTTCACGCTCCCAGGAACATAAATGCCGACGCGTCTAAGGGGTGAGATGAACTGCCCAGCCATAATGCCCCTATCGACCTGGATAAACCACCTCTCCTTCGGCATCTGCGCCTTATGAAACTTAGTGACATTCTTAACGGCCACCCGAATAGCTTCAACAACTCTCTCTTCCACTAAACTATAGGCTCTTTCAATATCCTCCTTCGAAACTTCTAGCTGTTCTGGGGTTAGATCCACCCCATCAAACTTCTTTGTATATTCTAGGAGAGCTTGGTCTCCCCGCCGTCTAACATCCTCGACTACAGGTCTAACTCGCTCCACAGCCGCTTCTATATCCACTTCAGCCCTCCTCAAGATTCTCTCCTTCTCCTCCTCGGTCATTTTATCTAGTTCGTATATCCTTAGCATTTCAGAACCCTCTTAATAATTCTCCTATGGAGCGTTTTAAGCTTTCTTATTCTAAACTTTATAAGTAGCTCTGGGGTATCCTTTTTTATGTCCACCGAAAGCCTCGGCTTAGTTATAGAGGAGGTCACCCTAAACTCCGCTAAAGCGAGGAGAAGAACAACGGAAACACTAGTGGAGGCACGGGTGGATCTGGAGAGGAAGGAACTTGAGATATCAACGGGGCTGGCCTTTCTAGATCATATGATTCAGGAGTTGTCCTGGCTTTCCTGCATGGGCATTGGAATTGTGGTCAAACCCCTTAGAGGTAGAAAGCTCACTCATACCCTCGCGGAGGACTCGGGCATAACCCTTGGAAATGCCCTCAGATCCTTATATGTGAAGAGGGCTAATGAGTTCGGGTTAAACGGCTCTGGCTTCAGCATAAGCGTCCTAGACGAAGCCATGTCTATGGCGGTGATCAGTATAGAGGGGAGGAGAAATGCCTACATACGGATAAGCTGCGAGGGGGGTAAAAGAGAGTCTGTGGAGGACATGCACTCAGCAGATCTCATCGCCTTCATAGAGGGGCTATCGCAGGGCATGGGAGCAACTATACATTTAGACTTACTCCATGGACTTGACCCTCACCATTGCTGGGAGACAGCCTTCAGAGCTCTAGGAGAGGCCATCAGAAAGGCCTTTGAAAAAAATACGTGGAGGAAAGGGGCAATTGTCGGAGTTAAGGGGACACTAGACTAGTCCTCTAGCTTTCACTAACCGTCTGCGGGCCATACCTAGCTCCCTGTGGAATTAGATAGCCAGCCCTAAGCAGCCCCTCCATAACGGTGAAGCTGATGGCTGAATTGGCGATCATCCAGGCGGGGTCTGTGAACCATAGATATCCGAAGTACTCGAAGGTTCTCCACTCAATTGGTACGTAGTAGAGCATGTAGAAGATGTGATCCCATGCTTCAATGGCAGAGCCGTATGCGGCCATGAAGATGAAGAGGGCGATGCCTATAAACCTCTTCTTCGCATCCTCGCTTTGTAGGAACTGTGGGGCATACTTCCATCCTATTGGCGTGAACCAGAGGAGATTACAGATTAGCCTTGGCAGATAGCCTATGTTATACATCATGTAGATGTGCCCCGAGGTTACATAGGGCGTTTTCCAGATGGCTGGGAAGACGATGAAGGGGTCAAGCCATGTTCTCCAGAAGATGGTGAACAGGAAGAGGGCGGCGGCTATTATCTTGTATTTAAATTTGTAGGCGGCGTATATTGCAAGTCCAATATAGATGGGCCAGGTCACCTCGTTAGCGAATATCTCCGGAAAGCCGAAGCAGTGAGAGGGTGGAACCACCAGCCATGCGATGAGTCCTCCAATGAAGCTGGTGAGGGCGCCAAGCCACGGGCCAAAGATGAAGGGGGCGAGTATACAGAAGGTGTAACCCATGTGGTAATAGCCGCCTCCGGGCCCGAAGGGAGCAATAGGAATAAATTCACCAGCCACGATGATAGCAGCATAGACAGCCATCATAGCCACAGGAATTCTTAGCCTGACCCTACGCCTTGACATAATTTCCTACCCCTATGTAATATATATTGTGAGGTGAATTCTTTAAAAGAATTTCCAAAAGCTACTTAAAAAGACTAGGGCATTTAAAACAGGGACGCTAAAATGCTTTCCCTCTACATCTGTGGTAACCCGAGCATCGGCGCCAGTGGATAGAAGAAGCGCACAACAATAGCGAATGCTAACACCACCACGAATAATGCTACCATGACGTAATCTATAGTTCTCATCTTCACCTCCTCTAGGAAGGTTCTCTCTATAGGAGCTCCGAAGGCCCTAGATCGCATCGTCATATCAATTTCCCTAGAATCGCTCATAAGCGTCAGAATAGCTGGAGCAACTAGGGGTATATAGCCGTATCCGGTTTTAATCTTCTCCTTTAATGGGAGTTTCCGCCTATCATATCCCCGAAGGGCCTGCGCATCCCTTATGTCCCTAAATCTGCCCTGAACCACGGGCACCATCCTCAGTCCGATTACTAGGGTATAGATGATACTGTAGGGTAGCTTAAGCTTGTGAAGCATTCCAGCAAACTCTGTAGGTGAAGTGGTGTGGGTCAGTAGCGGAATCGCCACCACTAGATTGAGAAGTCGAAGGACGATGGACCAGGCGAAGAGGAAGGCTCCTAAAGTCACCACCCCAATGTCTATGAAACTCCCCCAAGGCCTAAGATGTCCTATAACCAATAGTGGAGTTTGGTCTCCGCCGCCGTAGAGGAAGGAGCTGGTGACAAAGAAGAAGACTATGGGAAACAGCAGGGGCTTAGCGAAATTTTTGAAGACCGCTGCTGGAATCCTGGAGGCGATCCAAAGGGACATATTAATAATTAATATCACGAGGAGGGCTGCTAGGTCTATGGTTATCGCGATGCTCGCGATCGTCAGGAGCACATATATGAACTTGGTTAGAGGGCAGAGCTGCCTAAAGAGTCCTTTTATGCGGAGATATCTTGCCTCATACATGTATACCTACCCCCTAGCTATATGAATTACATCTAGCATCTCATCTACACTAAGTATGTCTGGTGGAATGCCGTAGCTCTTCATTTTTTGGGCTAGTTGCGTTATTTGAGGCGGGCTTATGTAGGTTTTCCTTAGCTGCTGAGGGCGGCTGAACACCTCCCTCGGGCTTCCAACTATCAACACCTCCCCCATGCCGAGTGCCACGACCCTATCGGCGTATTCAGCGACTAAGTCCATATCATGCGTTATCATTATGATCGTCTTTCCCTTCTTATTTAGCTCCTTAGCTAACTTCACGATGCTGTATCTTCCCTCTAAGTCCTGTCCAGTCGTAGGTTCGTCTAGTATAACTACCTCGGGGTTCATAGCGATGACGGACGCCACCGCCACTTTCTTTCTATCCCCGAAGCTTAGGGAGAGCGGAAATGCGGAGCGGAGCTTAGTGAGGTTAAAGACGTCCATCACTTCCTTTATCCTCTTTTTAATTTCCTCCTCTGGTAGACGGAGATTCTTCAGCCCAAAGGCGATTTCCTCCTCCACGCTGAGATTGAATATCTGGTAATCTGGGTTCTGGAGGATGAATCCAACCCTCTTAGCAATTTCGGCTACGTCGTACTTGCTGATATCGACCCCCCTGAAGAGCACCTTCCCCTCGTTAGGAGTCAATAAATTAACTAAAATCTTAGCCAGGGTGGTTTTACCAGATCCGTTTTGCCCAATTAAGGCAAGGAACTCCCCCTCATAAATCTGGATATTTACATTTTTTAAGGCTTCTACGGGAGGCTCCCCAGGATATGCAAATGATATATCCTTTACTTCAATGATTGGTTTTTTCTCCATCTTACCCAACGATTCCTTTCTTTTCGGAGTTTTTATGGATATAACTCCATTCTCTATGAGTTTTCTCAACATTGAGGCAGCTTCCTCTACTGTTATTGGGATTTTTTCCACGTTTATCCCTTTTTCCTTTTTTAACCTATGGAAAAGCTCCGAAATTTGGGGGACTTTCACTCCGATTTTTTTAAGTAACTCAACTTTTCCACATATTTCTGAGGGTGTTCCCTCCGCCACAATTTCACCTTTATCTAGAAGGTAGATTCTGTCGGCGATTCTGACAATCTCCTCTGTTTTGTGAGTGGTAATGAACACGGTTTTTCCATATTTCTCATTTAACTCCTTAATTAGAGAGAAAAATTCCATGGTTCCTATAGAATCCAATTGGGATGTAGGCTCGTCTAGGATGAATATGTCCGGTAGCATAGCAAGTCCAGCGGCTAGTGCAGCTCTCTGTTTCTGTCCTCCTGAAAGCTCCTCTGGGGCTCTATATTCGAGGCCCTCAAGTCTTGTAACGGAGAGAGCCCACTTTATACGCCTAAGTATCTCATCCCTAGGTAGCCCTAGATTTTCTGGGCCAAAGGCTACTTCCATCCGTAAATATGGCGTGATAAGTTGTGTGTCAGGAACCTGCCGAACTAATGCAACCTTGGTGGCTATTTCATAGACATCGTTTTCTAGAGGATTCATTTCAGCAATTTTCACAGTTCCGTCATAGTCTCCGAAGATAATGTTGGGTATTATACCTGTCAGGCAGTAGCATAGGGTTGTTTTTCCAGCTCCATTTCTCCCCATAACAGCTACAATCTCACCCTTTTTCACAGTTAGGTTAATATCTCTAAGAGCTTTTGGACCACGTGGATAAGAAAAAGAGAGGTTATGGACTTCTATGATTGGGGATGTCATTTATGCATCCCTCATTTCGCCTACTTCCTTGTTAAGGCCGCGGAGATGGCTTCAATGATTACGCCTCCGATGACAAATCCTATGGCGTAGTAGTGGTTTCCCTCCGCAATCCAATCGCTCCAGGTTATTGCCGGATGGAAGAGCGCGTGTAGCACCATGATGAGGCATACGACGAAGAACCAGATGCCAATCCATCTTAGAAATACTCCAAGCCTCGCATAGCGTAATTCACCAGCTGCCATCCCCTTAGCACCTCATTCTAATTTACATCAAAACACAGTAATTAATTTTTTTTATTCTGTTCCGTGAATCTAGCGGCCTTAAAACAAATTCAAGCAGGTCGATATAACCTATAGAACTCCCATACAATCCATGTGCTAGATGGGTTCTTTTTGTGAGAGAGCTAAAGAACTTGTAAAGCATGTAATCCTTCATCACCATCGGATTTCTAATTCCGCCTATCAAGTCTCATAGCTTTTAGCATCGGTGTTAGGTTGCGGAGCTATGCACGAAAGTCATATGACGCTTAGAACTAAGGGGAGAATCGGATGCCGCTTGAACGGTCTCGATCTCTCAGCTATCCTTGAAATCTCGGAAGTGTATCCTAGGGATCCAAGACTTAAAAACAAGCATCCTCAAGCTCTGAGCTGGCACATTGGGAATGCTAATTATACTCTTTGCTTCTTCTCTCAAAAAGGTGTTAAGGTGTTGAGCTCCCTTTTCACATACTCTTATGGAGGCATGCCCTGGAAGATATAACTTCTATGGAGTAAAGTGGGGATATCGTCTAGATTGGAGGGGCACCTTTTTGAGTGGGGGTTATATAGTTTGCATCTTCTCGTTAAAGTTATATTAAACAAACAATAAGCATTTAATCAATCTTTTATGAGGAAAAGTCGTATAATCTGATGAAGGTGTATCTCATCATTAGATGTCCAAGATGCGGTGGGCTGCTGCTAGCTAATACGAGGTATAAGACCAGAACCTGCCCCCACTGTGGGAGGAGGATGAAGCTGACCTCCCTCATACCCCTGGCGAGGGCCTACACGCCGAGGGATGCCGTAGCCATCATACAGGAACTTAAAAAACGGGAGGCGGGGAGGGGTCGAAATAGATATAAGAGACGTTAAAGAGATAGAGCGTTTCAGTGTTCCAAATGGGTGAGGAGGAGCTTCTCGAGCAGCTTAGAAGATATTTAGAGGAGGAGGAGTATAGGAAACTGCTGTCCTTCTGCTGTGAGCCGAGGGATTGGAGGGAGCTGACGAAGGCTGGCGTTAAGCGAGACCGCCTCTTCGACATCCTGAGAGACTTGAAGCTTGTGAAGGCTCTGGCCTTCGCTGACGGCAAATACTACACAACCGAGATGGCTAAGAGCCTGTTGGAGAGCGGTTGAGGACCTCCCTTTTTATAGCTCACCCCTAAATCTTATCTGGGATCGAAAATGGCGATGGCGAGCAGGAGATTCTTCGAGGAGCTGGGACATCTCGTCAACAGGGTTGTGCAGGTGGAGGATGTGAAGGGGAGAGTCGTGGAGGGGAAGCTGCTGGGCTTCGACACCAACACCCTCAGCCTCTGCCTCGGAGAGGTGAAGGGGGAGAGGGGGGAGAGCCTCCACAGGGTCTTCATCTACGGCCCAACCATCTCAAGGATACTCGCCTCAGAGCGCCCCTTCAACCTCGAGGCCTTAGCTGAACGATTGGAGAGGGTGTTTCCAAACATGGTGAGGCTCTTCCCAGAGGCTGGAGTCATCGTCGTCATGGATAAGATCAGGGTTGACGAGACGGGTGTCGTCGAGGGAACTGGGCCAGCCGCTGAGAGGGTTAGGAGGGTCTATGAGGAGTTCATAAGGGAGATGAAGTAAACCCACCCTTCTTTTGACATAAAGTGAATATAGGTTGAGGCATATCTCATCGGGGAAGATGTCGTTTGAGGTCATAGACAGAGACATCCTCGGCAGGATAGGGAGGCTGAGGACGAGGAGAGGCGTAGTTGAGACACCCCTCTTCCTACCAGTCGTCAACCCCCTAACCCAGCCGATACAGCCGAGGAGGATGCTCGAGGAGTTCGGATGTAAGGCGCTCATAACGAACGCCTACATCATAAAGAGGCGGCTCGGCGATCAACCCGACCTTGAGGTTCATAGGCTACTGGACTATGACGGCGTCATCGCCACGGATTCGGGGGGTTATCAGATACTCGTATACGGCGACGTGGAGGCTGATCCCCTGGAGATCGTCGAGTTCCAGAAGCGTATAGGGTCTGATATAGCTGTGATACTCGACATCCCAACCGGCTGGGAGACCTCCAGGGAGAGGGCTGAATGGACGGTGAGGGAGACCCTCCGGAGGGCGGAGGATGCGCTTCCGCTGATCGCCGACAGCGACGCCCTATGGGTCGGCCCAGTTCAGGGTGGAAGCCACCTCGACCTCGTTGAGTTCTCAGCCAAAAGCATGGGTCAGCTCCCCTACGACATCTACGCCCTCGGAAGCCCGACGAAGGTGATGGAGCAATACCTCTTCTCAACCCTCGTCGACATGGTGATGGCGGCGAAGCTGAATCTCCCCTTGAATAAGCCCCTCCACCTCTTCGGAGCTGGGCATCCCATGATCTTCGCCCTCGCCGTAGCCATGGGCTGCGACATCTTCGACTCAGCCGCCTACGCCCTCTACGCGAGAGAAGATCGATACCTGACGCCGAGGGGGACGATGAAGCTGGATGAACTGGAATATCTACCCTGCCCCTGTCCAATATGCCGCCGATATGATGCCGATGAGTTGAGGGAGATGCTGAAGTTTGAGCGGGAGAGGCTGCTGGCGGAGCACAACCTCTACGTCTGCATGGCTGAGGTTGAAGCCGTGAAGCAGGCCATCTCTGAGGGAAGTCTATGGGAGCTCCTGGAGGCGAGGAGTAGGGGTCATCCAGCGCTGGCCTCAGCCTTTAGGAGGCTGACAGAATATCGTGAAGCCCTGGAGCGGTGGAGTCCGACACATAAGTTGAGGGGTCTCTTCTACTTCGACCACTACGACCTCTCCAGACCCGAACTCCTGAGATATAGGAAGAGGCTGACCATAAATTACAGCCCGCCGAGTAGGGCCTCAAGACTGCTCTTAGCCCCAGCTCCAAGGGAGAGACCCTACATACGATCCAGCGACTACAGGAGGCTTAGAGAACATCTAATAGGCTTTGAGGAGCTCCACCTATGCTTCTACGCCCCACCCTTCGGCGTCATCCCCCCAGAGCTGTCGGAGACCTACCCCCTCTCCCAGATCGAGGTCACAGAGCCTCTAGACCCAGAGACGATGAGATGGACGGCTGAGGAGACGGCGAGATACATAGAGGAGAAACCCTATGAGAGCGTCATCCTCTACAGGGGGTCTACAGACCTCGACATCCTCATCGAGAGACGCTGCAGGGAGATCTGCGACAGACTTGGGAAGAGTATTTGGGTTTTAGAGGCCTCTAACCCCTATAGCGAGGCATCGCTGAGGAGATTGAGGGAATTTCTCAAGGATAGATTTAAAGATCATAAATCATAGTGTATATCGATGTCTGATAATAGGGGATCAAGCTACATCTCCATGAGACTTATAACAAAAGAGGAATACCATGAATTCATAAAGAATCATGGCTCAATTTCGATCGAGGATTCTATGATCAAGATTGGATCGAGTCATGGGATCGATGAATATCAGCCGAGGGATTTCACCCTTGAAACCACAACGGTGTGGTCCTTCCCCACCAGGGGTAGATGGGCTACTCATAGGGGCGATTATCGTGGGAATTGGCCTCCACAGTTGGTTAGGAATCTCCTCATCAGATACAGTAGGCCAGGTGAATGGGTGCTGGATCAGATGTGTGGGGGTGGAACCACCCTCATAGAGTGTAAGCTCCTCGGCAGAAACGCCATAGGGGTGGACATAAACTATGAGGCCCTCATGCTCACCCTAGACCGATTGAACTTCGCCTACAGCCCCCAAGGCGTGGAGGAGCCTGAGATCAGGGTGTATCATGGAGACGCGAGAAATCTAGACCTCATAGAGGATGAGTCCATAGACCTCATAGCCACCCATCCACCCTACATAGACATAATCCCCTACTCCAAGGGCGGAGACCACGGAGACCTCTCAAAGGCCTCGAACCTGGAGGAGTATCTGGAGGCGATGAGGAGGATAGCGGCTGAGAGCTATAGGGTTTTAAAGCCTGGAAGATTCTGCACCATCCTCGTCGGAGACACGAGGAGGCATAGGCATTACGTCCCCATAGCCTTCAGGGTTATGCAGCAATTCCTCGACGCAGGCTTCATCCTCAGGGAGGATGTCATCAAATGTCAGTGGCGTATGAAGCGTAGCAGGGAGAAGTGGATGGGGCTGGTTAAGGCTGCGGAGGAGTGCTGGGTCGAGCGGCCTAAAGGCCGGAGACGCTGGACGGACTTCCTATTGATAAGCCATGAACACCTCTTCATCTTCCGTAAACCCCTTGAGGATGAGGACACGTCGAAGTATGCCCTCAGCATGAAGTGGTGGTGAGCGAAAAGCTCGCGATGATGGGTAAAGCTTAGAGGAGGAGATGAGGGGCGCCATCCATCATCGCTTCCTCTGGGTTGGAGAATAAATTCTCGAATAGGGTTCTACGATATTCTTAGTACTCACAGCAGATAGAGTTCCCTCGCCGTCCTCGTCAATGGCTGAGCTCTATCCCCTGTGATGTGATAGAGATCCTCCACCTCAACCCCATAGGAACCTAGTTTGAGATATCTGACATTGAGGGCTATCACCATCCCCTCCAGGAGCTCCTCATCACACCTCCGTCCAATCCTAGGAGGCTCATAGGCTTCAAGGCCGATCCCAGAGCCTATCGAGTGGTTCACGGCTCTCAGGCCTCTCTCCCTAAGCTCGGCCTCAGCCCTCTCATAGACCTCCGAGGCTGAGGCTCCAGGCTCTAGGGCCTCTAGGGCTGCATTCTGGGCTGAGAGCACAGCCTCCCACCGCTCCCTAACCTCCCTCCTCGGCCTCCCCAGGATGGCCGTCCTAGAGACCCTTGAGTGGTAGTGGCCTAGGGTGCAGCCAAGCCTCACCCTGATGACATCTCCCCTCGCCGCCTCAAGGGTTGAGGGGAGGGGGTTCGGGTAGGAGCTTCTCTCCCCGAAGCCGAGGAGGATTATGGTCTCCACTCCTCCATCGGAGGCGAGAGAGTATCTGAACATCCCTGAAGCCTCAAGCTCTGATACCCCTGAGCCGATTATCTCCAGGGCGTCCTCCATCGCCTTCTCTAAGACCTCCGTCGCCCTCCTCAACCTCTCCACCTCAAGGGGCGTCTTCACCATCCTCATCTCCCTCAACAGCTCAGAGCCCTCCACCACCTTAATGTCTCCAAGCCTCCCCCTCAAGGCCTCAAGGCTTCGGGGGAAGAGTCCAGAGGAGTCGAGGGCGACTCTCCCAGAGGGTTTAAGGTCTCTTAGGGCTGCTGAGAGGGCTGAGGGGGCGTCGACATATATCTTGGAGCTTTCAAGGAGGCTAAGTATCTCCCCCGTCCTCTCCGCCATCCAATCGGTTGAGACCTCGAAGCTGGGTGGCCCATAGAGATATAGGGACTCGAAGAGGGTTTCCCCCTCAGCTATCAGGTCGACCTCCTCGACGGGAGCGATGAGCAGGGGGTCTCCATCGAGGGGGAGGATGGCGTAGGCCTCTGAAACCCCCAGCTCCAGCCCCCTACTCCAGTAATCGGCGACGTAATAGACGTTCTGAGGCGACGTCGCTATGAGGGCTTCAACACCCCTCTCAGCCATCAGTCTTCGAGCTCTCTCCCCGTTTAGAGGCATCGATCGATCTATGTTTTAAAGTGGTTATGAAGGTGGGGGGTCGAAACCCTTAAATAGAGGTGGTATAATGGAGTTTCAATCACTGCTTTTGTTTCCCTCCAGCCTCGGTGATTGGTTTTGATCAAGGCAGGTGAACTTCTGATACTCATCTCATCAACGCTCTTCCTCAGCTACCTCAGCGGCTTAATCTACGATAAGACGAGGATACCCGATGTGGTCTGGCTCCTCGGCTTCGGCCTCTTCCTCGGCCCCGTCCTCCACGTATTGAAGGTCTCCACCTTCGAGGCTCTCTCACCGCTTATGTGCATCATCGCCCTCATAATCATCCTCTTCGACGCCGGCATCAACGTCGATGTGAGGGAGGTCGTTGAGACGATGGGTAAGGCCGTAACCCTCTGCCTCACAACCTTCACGATAACCCTCATCACCCTAGGCGTCCTCCTCCACCTCTACATGCCCGATAGCTTCACACCGCTCCAGGCGATGCTCTTCGCCTCCATGGTCGGCGGAACCAGCACGGTCTCTGTGCTGAGCATCCTCGCCAACCTGGAGAGACTCGTCGATATGGATGGCGCCAAGGTGATATTGATGATGGAGTCCGTCATCTCAGATCCCCTCTGCATCATCACCTCCATGACCATCATCAAGATGATCATGATGCGGGGCGTCTCACCCCTCGACGCAGCCTTCAGGATCGTCCTCACCTTCTCAGCCTCAACCATAATAGGCTTCACAGCTGGAATCCTCTGGGCTAAGGTGCTACACCTCCTCAGGGGGAGACCCCTAAACTACATCATGACCCTCGCAGCCCTCTTCCCCATCTACGTCCTCACCGAATCCTTCATAGGCCCTGGTGGAGGCCCCGTCTCAGCCCTCACCTTCGGCCTCGCCATCACCAACTTCAACTACATCTTCAGGAGCATGGGGCTGGAGGAGAGGGTTTGGATCGATAAGTATTACCTCAGGGAGTTCCATGAGGAGATCACCTTCTTCATCAAATCCTTCTTCTTCGTCTTCATAGGCCTCATCTCCCAGCCGACGGAGAGATACATCACCACGGGCCTCCTCCTCGTCCTCCTCCTCGCAGTCATAAGGCTCATGGCGGTGGAGACCATCTCAAAGCCCCTACACTTCACGAGAAATGAGACCATCATCACGGCCCTCACCTTCGCCAACGGCCTACCAGCCCTCGTCATGTCCCAGCTGCCAAACCTCTACGACCCAGCCCACCGCTTCTTCCAACACCCCGAGGCCTACACGAATCTCTGCCTCCCCATCGTCCTCGGAACCATCCTCTTCGGAGCCCTCCTCGGCCCACTGGTCGCCAGGGAGATGCTGAGCAGAGGTAAGAAACAGGAGGGGGGATGAAGCGCTTCAAAGGCTTATTAACGCCAGGAGGGCTGATAGATAGTTTGATGGCGCGGGAGAGGTTAAAGAAGCTCATCTTAGAGGAGATCGATGGAATTCTTCCCAGATTAATCGAGCTGAGCGACTGGATGGCGATGCACCCCGAGCTTGGAAGCGAGGAGTATGAGGCCTCAAAGAGATTGTCGGAGGAGCTGGAGAGGCATGGCTTCAAGGTTGAGAGGGGGATACTCAACATGCCGACGGCCTTCAGGGCCTCATACAGCGGTGTAGGCCCATCTCCGAAGATCGCCTTCATGGCGGAGTATGACGCCCTACCTGAGATTGGGCATGGATGCGGCCACAACATCATAGGAACCGCAGCCATAGGAGCGGGGATCGCCCTTAGAAGGGTGCTCGACGAGGTCTCTGGAACCGTCTTCGTCTATGGAACCCCAGCGGAGGAGGGGCATGGCCCAAGCGCCGGGGCTAAGAGGCGTATGGCTGAGGCCGGCCTCTTCAACGACTTGGATGCTGCGATGATGATACACCCCACCAGCGGCGTAACCAAGGTGAATGAGGGATTCCTCGCCGTCACCGGCATCACCGTGGAGTTCAGGGGTAGAGCAGCCCATGCGGCGGCCTTCCCCCACCTCGGCGTCAACGCCCTCAACGCCGCCGTCTTGATGTATATGGCTGTCCACGCCAACAGGCAGCAGCTTAGGAGAGACGCCAACGCCGTGATCCACGGCGTCATAAAGGAGGGGAGTGTGGCGTCGAACATCATACCCGATAGGGCAGTTCTACAATTCGGGGTGAGGAGCAGCGATGACAGCTACATCCCAGAGCTTGTTGAGATGGTGGAGAACTGCGCCAGAGGCGCAGCCCTCGCAACGGGATGCGAGGTTCACATCGAGGTGAAGCCTGGACTGAAATCAAACGTGAGAAACGAGCCCCTGGAGAGGCTTCTCTACAGGGTCTTTAGGGAGCTTGGGGAGGAGGTTGAGCCGCCTGAGATAACAGCTCGGAGAATTCCCATGGCGAGCACCGACTTCTCAGATGTCACCCATGTGGTTCCAGGGATTCACTCCATGGTCTCCATCGCCCCGGAGGGGGTGGCGCTGCATACCAGGGAGTTCGCAGAGGCGACGATGACGGAGAGGGGGCATAAGGCCATCGAGATCGGAGCGAAGGCCATGGCCCTCGCAGCCCTGGAGCTCCTCCTAAGCCCAAAACTGCTGAAAGAGGTGAAGGAGGCCCATAGGAGGGCCATAGCTAAATTGAGCTAACATCCCCGCTTCAGCTCAATCTTAATAGGCGGCCTCCCCATCCTCTAAAGGGATATGAGCGTAAACGCTGAGGTGGCCGAGATACTCTACGAGATAAGCGAGCTCTACGCCCTGAAGGGGGAGCAGTATCGTAGCAGGGCGTATATGATGGCCGCCCAGCGGATAGGATCGCTGACGGAGGATATCAGAAAGATATGGCAGCGGGGAGAGCTCCAATCTATTCCAGGGGTTGGGAAGAGCATAGCGGCGGTGATAGAGGAA
Source organism: uncultured Candidatus Bathyarchaeia archaeon (assembly GCA_964525955.1). Lineage (GTDB taxonomy): Archaea > Thermoproteota > Bathyarchaeia > TCS64 > B23 > B23. The sequence goes on along the minus strand of CAZGKJ010000007.1, from coordinate 10,729 downwards.
TATCTCGAGACGGGTCAGAGCAGCAAGCTGGAGGAGCTCAGGGAGAGTCTTCCCAGGGGTGTGATGGAGCTCATAGAGCTAGATGGCGTTGGGCCTAAGAAGGCGATGAGACTCTATGAGGAGCTGGGTGTAAACTCCATCGAGGAGTTGGAGAAGGCGGCTAAGGCTGGAAAGATCAGACGGCTTAAAGGCTTCGGCCCCAAAACGGAGGAGAACATCCTCAGGAGCATAGAGGAGTATAGGCGTCGACAGGAGCGCTTCCTCCTCGGAGCAATCCTACCAGTCATCGATGAGATAGTGGCTTACATGAAGGAATGCGACGCCGTCCTCAGGATCGAGCCAGCCGGATCGGCGAGGAGGCGAAAGGAGACCGTGGGAGACCTCGATATACTCGTCCTCTCAACGAGGCCTGAGGAGGTCGTCGAGCGATTCGTCTCCATGCCAAGGGTTACGAGGATCATCTCCCAGGGGACGACTCGAAGCACCGTCATAATCGGCGCCAATCTTCAAGTAGACCTGAGGGTTATACCCCCTGAATCCTATGGATCGGCGCTCCAATACTTCACAGGCTCCAAGGCGCATAACATAAAGCTGAGAACCATCGCCGTGAAGAAGGGGTATAAGCTCAACGAATACGGCCTCTTCAACAGGGAGACAGGTGAACGCATAGCTGGGGAGACGGAGGAGAGCGTCTACAAGGCCCTCGGCCTCGAATGGATAGAGCCTGAATTGAGGGAGGATCGAGGGGAGATCGAGGCTGCGATGGAGGGACGGCTACCCCGCCTCGTGAAGGAGGAGGAGATAAGGGGAGACCTCCACATCCATACGAAGTGGAGCGACGGAACTGGAACCATAGAGGAGATGGCTGAGAAGGCGATGAGCCTCGGCCTCGAATACATCGCCATCTGCGACCACTCGAAGTCCATGGGAATAGCCAGAGGCTTAGATGAGGAACGACTCCGAAAACAGATGGCTGAGATCGATAGACTAAACGAACAGCTTGAAGGCTTCACGGTGCTGAAGGGAATCGAGGTTGACATAAAGGCCGATGGAACCCTCGACCTATCAGACTCAGTGCTCAAAGACCTCGACTTCGTCGTCGCCAGCATCCACTCAGGCTTCAAGGCCGATGAGAGGCAGATGACGGAGCGCATGATAAGGGCGATCCACAACGACTACGTCTCAACCATAGGCCACCCAACGGGGAGGATCATACTTCGACGGAGACCCTACGCATTGAACCTCGACAAGGTCTTCGAGGCCGCAGCCGAGCAGGGGGTGCTGATGGAGATAAACGCCTTCCCAAACCGCTTAGACCTCAACGACGTCAACGCAAAGGCTGCGAAGGAGCATGGCATAGTGATGAGTATAGGAACCGATGCTCATGCCCCGAATCACATGGAGTTCCTAAACCTCGGTGTAGCCGTCGCAAGGAGGGGATGGCTGGAGCCGGGGGATGTCATCAACACCCTACCCGTCGACGAGCTCCTGAGGAAGCTGGGGAGATAAAGTGACCCAAAGCGAGTTGGAGAGGCTGAGAACGAGGGTTATAAGGCCCTTCGACCCCTGGAGAAGCCCCCTCTGCACCTGTCCACCTAAGCTCTCCCTCGACCCATATACAGGATGTGAACACGGATGCCTCTACTGCTACGCCTCCTCCTACATCAAGGACTTCTATCGCTGCAGGCCTAAACGCAGCCTCATAGAGCTGGTGAGGAGAGACCTGAGGAGAATACCTGAGGATACGCTGATCTCGATGTCGAATAGCTCCGACCCCTATCCACCGATGGAGCGGAGGCTTAAGCTGACGAGGAGATGCCTCAAGGAGTTTAGGGGGAGAAACCTCAGAATCCTCATAGTGACGAAGGGAGACACCATCCTGAGAGACATAGACCTATTACTAGAGCTGAGGGCTGCGGTGACGGTGACGATAACAACCCTCGATGATGTGGTTGCAGAGAGGCTTGAGCCCAGGGCTCCGAGACCCGCCAGGAGATTGGAGGTTATTAGGGAGCTTACATCTCATGGGATTCCCGTCGGCCTAAGACTCGACCCCATCATACCAGGGATAAACGACGACTCGATTGAAGAGCTGCTGACCGAGGCCAAGGAGGTCGGCGTCATCCACGTCGTCTCCAGCACCTTCAAGCCTCGATGGGATAGCTGGCTGAGGGTCAGCAGGGCCTTCCCAAGGGAGAGTGAAAGGCTGAGACACCTCTACTTCGATAGGGGAGAGCGTAGGGGGCGAAGCTGGTATCTCCCAAGGGAGATGAGGCTTGAACTGATGAGGGAGGTTAGAGACCTATGCGACCGATTAGGATTAACCTTCGCAACCTGTAGGGAGGGATTCCCAGAGCTCAATACGGCTCCAAGCTGCGATGGAAGCCATCTCATACCGCGGGTTATTTGACCCTCAACTCCCAGGCGTGGTCCCAGCCCAGATTCTATTGAACTCCTCAAGGTATTCCTCGGCGATGAGGCTGCTCCTCAATATGATTATGTTCTCATCGTTGCTCTCCTCCGCCGACCTGCTCCAGTTGTAGCTGCCGGTGATGACTATGCAGCCGTCGATGACCACAACCTTATGATGCATCAGGCCTGGCCTATTGTCCCCTCGGATGTCCACCCCTGCCTCCAGCAGTCGCTTATAGTCGCTTCCGGTTTTATATAGCCAGTCGTCGTCTATGATGACGTCTACATCGACTCCCCTCCTGTGAGCATCTATGAGGGAGTCGGCCAGCTCATCTTGGGTGATGAGCATCACCATCACCTTGATCGACTCGTTGGCTCTGTCGATCCAGCTTTTGATGAGGCTGCTCGTATCCTCGGTTCTTGAGAAGCTGACGGCGATGAGGGTGATGTTGAGCTGTCTCCTTAACTCAGAGAGCTCCGCCTCAAGCCCTGAGAGCTGTCTCTCCAGGCTTTCAATCTCGGCCTCCTTATCCTCCAGCTCGCCCTGGAGGGTTTCTATCGTAGCCTCCCGCCCCTCAAGCTCCTCCTCCAGCTCCCTGATCCTCTCCTCCAGGGCTGAGACATCTGGAGTTGCTGCATGTGTGATGAGGACGCCCACTACGAGGCCGATGAGGACTCCGATGAGGAGGAACCTCGCCTTCATCGGGTTAGACTTCCACGCTGGGGGTAAAAGGATTGGCTCACCTGGAAGTGGGGGGAGAGGTGAATATCTCTAGGAGCTCCTCCTCCGACGCCTTAAGCAGATGCTCAGCCTCCTCCGTCATCCCCTCCACTCCTCTTGATAGGGCCTCCCTGATCCGTCTCAGGGTCTTAGGCCTCACCTTGATGTTTATCCGGCCTCCATCTCGCTTCTCGAAGAAGGCCTCGATCTCCTCTCCCTCCTCAACCTCGATGTTACGCTTGCCGAGGGTGCATCCCGTTGAGAATTGTATGCCATCGAGGAGGCAGGTCTCCGGCACCTTGAGGGGGAGCCTCACCCTGCATTTTAGGTCGAACCATCCCTCGGCGTCGAGCAATCTGAGGGCTGCTAAGCCGATTCTTAGGCCGAGGATTAGAAACGGCCCCCTATGGCCGTGGAACTCCTTCGCCTCCCTTATGAGCTCCTCGAAGAGGGTTCTGGGCTTTGGGTGTTCGGGCTTCAAGGGAATCGTATTACGGGAAATAAAGGGGGTAATATTGTTTTCGCTAACCCCTATACCTCATTGGAAACAGCGTGTAGACCTTCACGCCTAAGATGAGGTTCTCTATCTTATTCTTCTCATCCGGCTTATGGGCCTCACCAACCATCGACAGCCCATAGCCTAGGCAGGGTATGTGAGTATAGCGCTCTATGCTGATGGCGTCGGTTCCACCGGTTAGGATTTTGAATATTGGCCTCTTTCCGGTGGCCAGCTCTATGGTTTCGGCGAGCTGCCTGGCGAAGCTGGTGTTCGGAGACTCATAGTATCCGGCCTGCTCCGGCGCCCTAACCTCCACCTCCACCCCTGGTATGCCAGCCTCCTCGACGAGCTCCTCTATACGCCTCTTCACGGCCTGGGGATCGCTGCCAGGCGTCAATCTGATGTCGAAGACCGCCTCGGCATAGTCGGGAACAACGTTTCTCTTAACGCCGCCCTGGATGATGTTGCAGCTCACCGTTGGATAGTGATAAAGCCTCTTAACGGCCTCCCGCTGCTCATCGGTCAGCTTTATCGTCTCCTCTATAAACTCAATCGACTGCCTTATAGGCTCCTCGAGCTCCTCTGGTAGGCTGAGCCTGAAATCGGCGATCCTCTCGACGTGGGGTATGGTCTTCATCAGCTTCTTTATGGCATTATCCCCTAGGAAGGGTGTGCTCCCATGGGCTGTCTTGCCCCGGGCTATGAGCTTCGTTGGAACACTGCCCTTACATCCGATGTCTATGGCTGGATGCTCCAGGCCTCCGCCTGTTCCATCGCCTATGATGCAGACATCCCCCTTAAATCTCCCCGATTCAGCCAGCCATTTAGCTCCGTCGTCCCCGCCGATCTCCTCATCGGCTGTGAACCAGAACTCGACGGTGTTTCTGCAGCCCAGCTCATTGAGGAGTCTCGCAGCCACCATCGCCGCTGCGCATGCCCCCTTCATATCGGAGGCCCCTCGACCATAGATGTAGACGCCGTCGACCTCTCCACCGTAGGGTGGGTGGCTCCACTCCTCTGGTTTACCTATTGGAACCACATCGAGGTGGCCCACCCATAGGATTTTTGCCTCACCCTCTCCAGGTATCCTGGCGACTATGTTCGGCTTCTTAGGGTTTCGGCTGTGTATCTCGGTCTCTACGCCATGTCGATCCATGTAGCTCTGAATGTACGCGACGCACTCATCTGTTCTCCCCTCGGGATGAGCCGAGTCGAATTTTATCAGGTCGCTGCAGAGCTTCACCACCTCATCCCTGGCAGCCTCAGCCTCCGAGAGAATCCTCTCCAGGGACATTCCATGGGATTAAGGGAGCCGGGAGGTTAAAGGGTTGGGGTGGGGAGTCTTTTATACATCATCTGGATAGAATAGTGGAGACCTATGAGGCGGTTTGGTGACCCTCGGCTCTGGGAGATTGAGACACCCGTCTACCGGAGATTCCTGGCGAAGGTTAGGAAGATGGAGGGGGTGATGAGCCTCCTCGCCGGAGACCCAGACTTCGAGACTCCGAAGCATATCAGGGAGGCGGCCATAAAGGCCATAGAGGAGGGGTGGACTCACTACCCGACCTGGGATGGATACCTAGACCTCAGAGCAGCCCTAGCCGAGTACCACAGCCAATATGGAACCGATTGGGATCCGGAGTCGGAGGTGAGGATATTCTCAGGGAGCACCCCAGCCCTCTTCACCTGCTTCGTCGCCCTCCTGCAGCGGGGTGATGGCATCATCGTCTTCGAACCCTACTATATGGGCTACTCACCCATGTTCAGCTACCTAGACCTCAAACTCTCCCCCGTCACCCTAAAGGAGGAGAGACGCTTCCACCCAGACATCGAGGAGCTGAAGGAGGCTATTAAGCCTGAGACGAAGATGATCATCGTATGCTCGCCGAACAATCCGACGGGGACGGTCTACAATGAGGAGGAGCTTAAGGCCATCAGGGATCTAGCCGTAGACCACGACCTCCTCGTATTGTCGGATGAGATATATGATCAATTCATCTATGAGGGGAGACATATCAGCATAGCCTCCATGCCTGATATGAGGGAGAGAACCATCGTCATCCTCAGCTTCTCAAAGACCTTCGCCATGACTGGATGGAGGCTTGGAGCCGTCCTCGCCGACAAGGAAGTGCTAAGCCTCATAAAGAAGGTGCCGATCGGAGGTCGGCCTGCAGCCTTCATCCAGAAGGCTGGCCTCGCAGCCCTGAAGGGGCCGTGGGAGGATGTCGAGCGCTTCAGGGAGGAGTATCGTAAACGTAGGGACTTCCTCGCAAAGGAGTTAAACGACATCGATGGCGTAAGCTGCGCCCTCCCAGAGGGCGCCTTCTACCTCTTCCCCAACATCAGCGATATCTGCGAAGACTCGGTGAAGTTCTGCGAGGGACTATTGAAGGAGGAGAGGGTGGCCGTCTATCCTGGCATCGCCTACGGCAAGACTGGGGAGGGTCATGTGCGCATAGCCCTGGTGAAGCCCATCGAGGAGTTGAAGCGCTGCGCAGAGGCCTTCAGAAACTACGCTGAGAGGCATAGATAACCGCTTACCTTTAGATGGTGTATCTCACCATATCCATCTTTTTTATATCCTCACACTCCCTGAGGAGGTCGATTAGGCAGCATCTACCCACCATCTCGGTTAGGAGCTTGAAGATGTAGTGCATACCTCTACGACGCTCAAGGTAGGTGAGGAGCCTCGCCGTTATGGGTCCCTCACCGTGGAGGCGTTCCCAGAGACGTTCAAGGCGGGGCATCCCCTGTTCTCTAAGGACTATGTAGGTTCGATAGTGGACGGAGATGTCGACGTATTGCATCGCCCAGAGCTCCGCCAGCTTCTCCCGATTTCTGATGTAGGCTCTACCTCCGTTCTCGGTGATTATGCGCATACCCCTCTCCAGCTCGGCCTCATGCTCCTCCAATATATGCCTCTTAGTCTCCCTGTAGAGTCTGTCGCCTCCCGTGTGGTCGTCGGCGTGGATGACCTCATGGACCACGGAGTAATGAAGCAATCCCTCCTCGAGGAGGGGTAGACGGCTGTCGAGGATGATGGTTGAGGGGGGTTGGAAGAGGCCGTAATCCATCTGGTATCCCCCCTCCTCCATGATGGGTTCAGCCCTGAAGACCCCGCCTCTAAGCCTCCTCCTCGTCTCCTGGAGATTCGGGCAGATGGGGAGGTTAAGCCTACTCTGCGCCTCCTCGATCTCGTCGAGGGATTCGAAGACCAGACGTCGAACGTCCTCGGGGGTTAGGAGCCTCCTCATCAGACCCAGTGATCTGAGGAACGGGGAGATTTAAGGGGAATGCTCAACTCTCCTTGCCCATATATAAATGGAGCTGGTGGAGGCCGAGGAGCTCCTCACCCCCTTGAGGCTGTTAGATAGATGCCGAGGAGGGTTAACGCCCCGCCGATGATGGTGGTTGGGGGTGGAAATTCGCCGAGGATGAGGAGGGCCAGAGCCGATGCCCCTATGGGTTCACCTAAAAGGCTGACGGAGACGACTGGAGCCTCCACGTAGCGGAGGGCCCAGTTGAAGAGGGTGTGGCCGAGGATCATGGGTATGAAGGCGATGGAGAGGAAGAGGAGATACTCCCTCATGGGATAGGGGTAGAGAGGGACGCCGAAGAGGAGGCAGCCGAGCAGCAGCAGGGCGGCGGAGGTGGCGTAGAGGGGTGTGACATACTCGAGGAGGGTTAGATGCCTCCTGAGGCTTCGACCTGCGATGAGGTAGAGGGCGAGGGCGACGGCGCCGAGGAGGGAGAGGAGGTCTCCGTAGAGGTTGCCGAGGCGGAGGTCTCCCCAACCTATGGTTATGGCTCCGGAGAAGGCGATGAGGACGCCCATAATCCTCCTGGCCGTGAGCCTCTCGTCGAGGATGAGATGTGAGAGGAGGGCGACGATGATGGGGTCCATGTGGACGAAGATGACGGAGCTGGCGACGGTGGTGTAGCTTAGACTGGTGATCCAGGCTGCGAAGTGGACGGCGAGTATGAAGCCGACGGAGATGAGGGTGAGCAGTCTCCTGGAGCCAAGGGCCATAAGCCTTCGATGACCACCCTCAACGATGTAGAGAGGCGTAAGCATCAGGGTGGCGAAGAGAAGGCGATAGGCTGCGATAACCAGGGGTGGAGAGTTTGAAAGCCTGATGAGGATGGAGGCGGTTGAGACGGCTACGATGCTCACAAACAGTATGAGATAGGGGTTTATGGGGGACCTCTCCACTATCGCTCTCTCCCCCTAACAAGCTCGAAGAGGAGATCCACATCCATCTCCAATGCAGCCACGGGCATCTCGAGGCCCCAGTTCTCCAGGACCTCAGGCCTGATCTCACCGGCCCAGCAGAGGGGGCGTCCCTCAACCTCAGCTATCAATCGACGGCCGTCTATGAAGCATTCGAGGCCTCCAGCCTTTATTTCGACGTTCTCGACTCCGAGGTTCTCAAAGATGCTCTCCATGACGCCCTTGATCTCGGAGAAGTTCGCCTTGGAGTGGCAGAGGACTATGGCCAATCTCCTGGCCGTCCTCGCCCCTGAGGGCTCCCCCTCGTCGAGGATTATGACGTCATCGACCTCGAAGAGGTTTTGGGGGTAGGGGTGATGGGTGTTTTTGCTTAGAACCTCCATGAGGGAGGGCAGCAATCGATTCCGTAGCACGGTGTACTCCTCAGTCTTAGGATTCTCCGTCTCGGCCACAGGCTCCTCTGGGAGACACATCAACTCGAAGAGGCGGCGCTTATTCGTCATCATGAAGGTGAGCGTCTCCAACAGGCCGAAGCCGACGAGGAGATCCCTCAAGTGGCGGGTGAAAACCTCCAGCGGGTCCTCCCAACCTGGCTGAGCGATGTCAGGTATCTCTGGTATAAACCTGTCATAGCCGTAGGCGATGGCGACATCCTCTACGAGGTCGAAGGGATGCATAACATCAGTCCGATAGCAGGGGACATAGACCTTCAGCTTCTCATCGACCTCTACGCCATGACCCATCCTCTCCAGGAGCATCGCCACCTCCTGGGGTGAGAGCTCCAATCCCAGAAGCCTGTTAACATAGTCGACGTCGAGCTCCATCTCCATAGGCGATAGATCTGGGGAGACGACCACCTGATCCCTATATCGATTCTCGACGGTGTAGATGACGCCGCCCCTATCCGCCAGCGTCGTGGCGAGTATGTTGAGGACCTCCATTATGGTCTTCATATCGGTTCCCGTGACGTCTATGAAGAGGCTGGTGGTCTCCTCATCTATGCGTGTATGAATCGAGTTTATGATGGGCGGCATCGACAGCACCATACCCTTGGAGTCCATCAGGATGGGATACTCCGCCTTCTCCTCCAGTATCCATCCATACTCCTGCCCCTTTGGATGATGTCTCAAAATCTCCTCAAGGGTCATCTCCCCCTCGGCGTCGAGGGGGTGGAAGCTGAAGTCTGGAGGCCTCGCCGTATAGGTGACGGGGAAATCTATGGCCTCGAGGTCGTGGAGGCCTATTGAGACCTTACGGCGTTTGCGGCAGTGGGTGATGTGCAGCTTCTCCTGGAGCTGCATCAACGACCTTATCAGGGCGTCGGTGAAGCGGAGGCCGGTGACGACGGCTGATGCGAAGTATGGCCTAATGGGTTCAACCCTCCGATCGATTATGGCGACGTAGTTTGAGGGCTTCGCCTCATAGCGTCTCAGCCCAGGCTTTAGGCCTATGAAGGCGGCGTAGGCCCTGGCTAAGCCCTCGACGGAGAGCATGTCAGGTCTATTTGGGAAGACCTCTATGCTGAATCCCTCAGGTGTTCTGCCCTCCCAGGCGACTCCCATCATGGGCATTCGACGCTCAAGCTCCTCAATGCCCACCTCAACGCCGAGGAGCTCCTGGAAATCCCTCAGATGAACCTCTATGACAGGCATCTCACCTCACCCAAAGCTTCGCCCTCCTCAACAATCCGATGTCATTGCCGTAGAGAACCCTCAGATCCCTGATGCCATAATGGCCCATGACGATCCTGTCGAAGCCTGGCCCCCAGGCCAAGACAGGTATGTCACGGCCGAGGAGGGGCTTCACAACCTCAGGTCTGAAGATTCCAGCTCCGAAGAGCTCCATCCAAGCTCCACGCTCCTCAACCCAAACCTCAGCCTCAACAGACATCTCTGTGTAGGGGAAGTAGCTGGGCCTAAACCTATACTCCTCAACGCCGAGGCCCTCAAGGTAGGCCTTGAGGTATCCGAGGAGGTTTCTGAAGGTGACGCCCTCCCCTACGACGATGCCATCGGTCTGATAGAACTCCATGAGGTGACTCCAGTCTATGGCCTCATTCCTGAAGACCTTCCCTATGGAGAAGAACTTCGCTGGCAGGTCCTCCTCCTTCAGCGTTGCGAGGGTTCTGGCTGATAGACTCGTGGTGTGGGTTCTGAGGCAGCATCGGGCTGCGAGCTTCGGGTCCCATCGATACCTCCAGCCCGTCGACCCAGTTTTCCATCCATTTTCATGGGTCTCCTTCACCCTTCTCACCAGCTCTGGGTCCGGCAGCCTACCGCTGTGGGGGGTCTTCATGTAGAAGGTGTCGGCGAGGTCTCTGGCCGGATGGTCCTGAGGCTGGAAGAGGGCGTCGAAGTTCCAGAAGGCCAGCTCCACGATGGGCCCCTTCATCTCCTTGAAGCCAAGCTCAACCCAGAAGCGTCGAATGTAGTCGATGACCTGCCTGATGAAGTGTTTCTTACCGGGGTAGACCCTTGGAGCTGGGAGTTTGACGTCATACCGTTGGAAGCGGGCTCCCCTCCAGGCTCCACTTCTGAGGAGCTCTGGGGTGAGTTGCGTAATCACCCGTTCAGCGGCCTCCTCGAGATGGGGGAGAACCTCCCTGCCTAACTCTGTGAGGTGTATCGTCCTCCTGATGTGCCGTTCAGCCTTCAGCAGCCCCCTCCTCCTCAGCAGCTTGATCCTCTCAGCCTCCTCCGGCTTCAGCTTCTCGACTCTCAGCCCCTCCACCGCCTGCTGCAATAGTCTTTCATCGAGAGTCTCCTCCCCCAAGGCTTTGATGCCATCTTCGGTGAGGGTGACCCTCCCCCTCCTGATGTTGATCCAGCCCTTCCTCCTCGCCCAGGCGAGGGCGATCTCCAGCGGC
>CAZGKJ010000006.1:43679-47309 GCA_964525955.1 uncultured Candidatus Bathyarchaeia archaeon | reverse complement strand
TTCCTCTACCCATACCTCTGCCGAGTCCCATACCCCTCCCCATCCCCATGCCTCTCCCTATACCGGCTCCGAAGGGCATTCCAGCCCCCTCACTCAATCTCCCACTCTTGAAGGCCTCTACGGCATCCCTCACAGTCCCCATGGCTCCGGTATAGATCCTTATCCCAGCGGCTGAGAGGGCCTGTAGGGCGTTGGGGCCGACGCTTCCGGTTATAACCGCCTTAACGCCTTGGGAGGCGATGAGTCTCGCAGCCCCTATCCCCGCTCCGCTTGGGGAGGCCATGCTGGTGTTCTCTATGGCCTCATACCTCATGGAGTCTGTGTCGACGATGATGAAGTAGGGGCATCTACCGAATCTGGGGTCCACCTGGGATTCCAGCGTTGGACCCGTCGAGGAAACCGCTACCCTCAACTCTCCCCCTTCTTAAGCTCCTCCAGCCTCTTTTTAATAGCTTCTATCTGCCTCTCAAGGGCCTCAGCCTGCTGCTCCAGCATCTCCCTCTCCTGCTCAGGCGTCATCGTTGGAGGCGTCATCGTTGGAGGTGTCCAGAAAAAGGGTGGTGGACCCCACGCCGGATAGGGTGGCTGAGGCGGGGTTGGAGCCCCCTCCTCCAGCATCCCCTGAAGCTCCCTGATCCTCTCCTCAACGGACGCTATCTCCCTCTCCAGCATCTCCCTCTCAGCCTCCAGCATATCCCTATAGGACTCCAGCATCCTAAGCTCATCCTCAGGCGTAAAGGCCATCGGCGGATAGACGTAGGGGTAGGGCTGAGGCATCGCCGGCCAGGGCGGATAGTATGGGTATCCACCCTTAGGGGGCTTCCTCTCCTCCGTCAAGCCTCATCCCTCACCAGGGGTATGGGTATATCGGCGTATAGGGGTAGGTGTAGGGCCATCTCAGATACCAGGGGTAGCCGTAGGCCCACCAGTATCCTGGATAGGCCCACCACCACCTCGGAAGCCATGGGAATCTGGCGCAGACCCAGGGGTTGTAGCCCCACCACCAGCGTAGGCCCCATCCCCTGCCGAAGCCGAAGAGCCATCCAGGCCTCATCCATGGAGGCAGATAGCTGAAGGGTCCTCTACCAGGCCAGGGGCCGCTCCAACCCCATCCGCCTATCCAACCTCTACCTCTCCAACCCATCCCCCATCCATTTTGTGCATTATCACACAAAAATATAAATATTGCTATAGCTCAAATCCATCGATGCACAGATGGGGTAGGAGAAGGCGGAGGGGAAGGAGGGGTCGACCCCCAATACCGGTTTACATAGGGCAGCCGCCGCCCCTGGAGGCCCTCGTACCCTACCCCATGGAGATGGCTCCACCCGTCGCCTTGGAGCCCGCTGAGGTTGAGGCCCTAAGACTCGTCGACCTCGAGGGCCTATCTCAGGAGGAGGCTGGAGCCAGGATGGGGGTCTCCAGGGGAACCGTGTGGAGGATTCTACATGAGGCGAGGCGCAAGGTGGCTCAAGCCCTGGTGGAGGGGCGTAGAATCATGATTGTCAGGTAGCTGGGGTCTATGGTTGTTCCTGGAGCTCCTCTATCCAGCTGAACTTCCGCTGTAGGGTCTTTGGATAATAATTCTTCCAATCATAGTTGACCCTTCGACCCCAGTGGAGGTAGATTCTGGGGTCTATGTAGCTCTTGAGCGAGGTTCTGAGGTTGTAGTCCCTCGTCCTCCGCTGTATGTCTATCTGAAGCCTCAGCTTCTCGATTCGCTCACGGTTCCTCTGCCTCCTCTCCCTCAGCTGCTCCCTCAGCCTCTCCATGCGCTCCCTATGCCTTTCCCTTAGGGCTCTGATCCTCTCCCTCTGCTTCCTTATCCTCTCCCTAATCTTCTTCACGGGTCTCCCCTTCGCCCTCCTCTCCTCCAGTTGGCGTCTATACTCCTCAAGTCCCTCCTCCATCGCTCTCAGCCTCTCCCTATATCGCTCCTCGGCCAGCCTGATCCGCTGTTTAAGGCTCTCCTCAGCCTCCTTCACCCTCCTCTTCAGCTCCTCGAGGCGTCGACGCTTCCTCTCCAGGGATGAGGCCCAGGTCTTCGGTATCGTTCTCCGATGGTTGCAGACCTTAGCCGCCTCGAGATTCGCCAGGGTCACCACGTAGCGCTTCACGTAGTCTGGGTCTTGGGGGCTGACCTTCATCGTCTCTAGCTTCTCCTCCGTCGCCATCGAGGCATAGCAGGTTCTGAAGACCTTAGCTGAGAGGCCTGGCATCACCTCGTCGAGGAAGTTGCTCACCCTCTTCGAGTCTACGCCGTTGAAGATCGTGGTTCCACGCCCCTCGGCCTCCGCTATAAACTCCTTCAGGTTTCTCATCACCCTGTCGGGGAGTCTCACCTTGAAGATGTGGGGGACGGCATCCTTTCCGAGGAAGTCGAAGGTGACGGTGCCGTCGCCGTTGAACTTCACATGCTCAGGTCTAAGCGTCGAGGCCCCGACGGTGTCGGCCTCATCGGGGTCCTTCTCATCGCCAACCCTTATCTTCAATAGGTCTATTAGGTAGCAGACCGTCGCTATCCTACGTCTAAGGGGGTCCTCGGACTCAAGGTTCTCCCATATATGCGCCTTCACCCTGTCGAGGTTTCTACGCAGCTCCCTCGCCTTGTCGAACTTCTCCCTCTCCCTCCTCTGCTTTATGGCCGAGGACTCTGAGAGCCATACATACTTCATCTTCCCCGTCAGCTTATCCCTCCACCTCGCTATCCAGAGGGCATCGGGATGCCATACGATGCCCTTCCAATTTCCCGGAGGCCTCGGGGCGTCTGGTGAGAGGTTTAGCTCTATATCCTCCTCCCTCGGTCCCTCCTTCCACCTACCCCTCAGGGGATGCTCCCCTCTGCCTATGAAGATGCAGCTCGGCTCCACCGTGTAGTTGGCCACCTCAACCCTCTCGCCGTCGACCCAGGCGTAGCCGCAGCGCTCCTTATTCATCTCCCTCAATCTCTTACGCTCCTCAGCCAATCGCTTCCGCTCCTCCCTGGTGAGGCTCTCCCTGCGCCGTCTCTCCTCCTCCACGTATCTGATGACCTCTGAGAAGTCTACGTCTCCAGGCTTCACCTCTATGCCCAGCTTCTTCGAGAAGTCTCTATGGAAGTTCTCTGCGAAGACGGGGTCCTCAGCATAGGGGGTTCCAAGCTTCTTCACCCAGGCTACGGCCATCTCCTCCTGCTCAGCCGTCAGCCTTATGGTCTTCCCCCTCACCTTGATTGTGAGGCCCTTGCCCTCGTATCTTGGGGGGATGAGGACGCCGTTGTGGCGTAGGCTCTTCATCGACCCACCAACTAATCCAGAGGACGAAGCTGAGGGAGGATTAAAGTCTTCTCCTCATCTAATGAAGATGGGGAGAGGCGTCCAGGATGCGGGGTGAGGTATGGTTCATAGGCGTCGTCGAGGCCGTCAGCGGAGACGAGTCAACCATAAGGATATACCCCGAATACTGCGACGGACTCCTCGGCCTCGAAGCCTATTCACATATAATCATCCTATACTGGATGCACCTAAGAGACAACGAAAAGCATCGGAGGACGCTGAGGGTCATACCCAGAAGGCATGAGGGGGCGCCCCTCACAGGGGTCTTCGCCTGCAGAAGCCCCTCAAGGCCGAATCCCATAGGGCTGTCGGTGGT
>CAZGKJ010000006.1:0-43579 GCA_964525955.1 uncultured Candidatus Bathyarchaeia archaeon | reverse complement strand
GGGTCTTCGCCTGCAGAAGCCCCTCAAGGCCGAATCCCATAGGGCTGTCGGTGGTGGAGCTCCTCAGCCTCGAGGATTGCAGGCTTAGGGTTAGAGGCCTCGACGCCTTCAAGGATTCACCGATCATAGATATAAAGCCCTATCTGCCGAGGGCCGATTCGATTCCAGATGCCAAAGTCCCAAAATGGACATTGAGAGGGCCACCCACTTAATTTCATAAAAAGAGAGGAAATCTCTATTTATGGAATTTCCATGGTTTCAAGCCACTCTCTATATCTCTCTAAGTAATCTAATGCCCAGCGAGCCAAAGCTATCTTATCTTCCCCGATACGAATAATACTTGGCTGATTCCCTGCAAAGAATCCCCCTATACCTCTTGGATCATAACCTACCTTTCTAGTTATCTCCTTGAAAACATTATATTCCACCACATCGCCACGCCTATGAATAGCTTCCCATACAATAAGCCTATTTCTAAGTCCCTCAGGCGGAATTTCAACAACCTCTTCTCCCAACAATTCTCGTATGAACCAACGGATGTCCTCTAATTCTGTAATCAGACCTTCAATACGTTCTAATAATTCTCGGAGGTCTTCAGGAGTAGGTTGTTCCCTCATCGCCATCGCCACCACTCGCAAATCGCTATGTAATTATAGCGCTATTACTACTTAAAAGCATTTCGATAAGAGATCGTAGCTATATCGCATCGACTTTAAAATCGTAAAAATAGGTTTAAGAGACTCAGGTTGAATATTTCTGAGGTGTCCTAGGTTTGAAGACAACCGTGTCGATAATTAAGGCTGACATAGGGAGCCTGGCTGGACACTCGTTCGTTCCTAAGCCCCTCATGGAGCTGGCTGAGAGGAAGCTGGCTGAGGGCGTCGAGACGGGCATCATAAACAGCTACTACGTCTTCAACGCTGGCGACGACCTGGAGCTTCTGATGACCCATTTCAAGGGTGTGGACAACGAGGAGGTTCACGGCCTCGCATGGGATACCTTTAAGGCGGCGGCTGAGAAGGCTAAGGCTTTGAAGCTCTATGGCGCCGGTCAAGACTTGTTGAAGGATGCCTTCAGCGGAAATGTCAAGGGTCTGGGGCCTGGAGTCGCCGAGATGGAGTTTGAGGAGCGTCCCAGCGACCCCATAGTCGTCTTCGCCGCCGATAAAACCGAGCCATCAGCCTTCAACTACCTACTATACAAGGTGTTCGCAGACCCCTTCAACACAGCCGGACTCGTCATCGATCCAAGGATGGTCGGCGGCTTCGAGTTCGACGTCCTAGACGCCATAGAGAATAGGGTCGTCACCCTAAAGACTCCTGAGGAGGCCTATATGCTTCTGGCCCTAATAGGGACAACGGAGAGATACATCGTCTGGAGGGTTCGCAGAGCCTCAGACGGGGAGATCGCGGCGGTCTCAAGCACAACTAAGCTCTCTCTCATAGCAGGCAAATACGTAGGGAAGGACGACCCCGTCTGCCTCGTCAGAGCCCAAAGCGGATTCCCAGCCCTCGGCGAGATACTGGCGCCCCTGCTGCATACATACCTCGTCTCGGGATGGATGCGTGGAAGCCACTGGGGGCCGCTGATGCCCGTCGGCCTAAAGGACAGCCGATGCACCGTCTTCGACGGCCCACCGAGGATCGTCGCCCTCGGCATACAGGTCGCGGATGGGAAGCTGGTCTCCGACGACGATGGGAGACCCCTCATCAACGATCTCCTGGCCGATCCAGCCTTCGACCTCGCAAGGAGGGAGGCCCTGGAACTGGCCTCAGCCCTGAGACGCATGGGTGAATTCGAGCCTGCGAGACTCGGCCCCCAGGCGATGGAGTATACGACGCTCCCCCTCGTGCTTAAGAAGCTGGAGGAGCGCTTCAAAGAGGCCTAACCACTTTTTTCTTCCCTAAATAGAAAGTTTTAGAAGAGACACAGTGGGAGTATCCCTTGATGTCTAAGGCCTTGCTGACAACGGAGGAGAGGAAGCTGCTGGAGAGGGCGATCAATTTGATGGAGGAGCTCGTCGAGACCTTAGAGGTTATGCGGGATGAGGAATTGATGGAGGATTTGAAGGAAGCCCTAAAGGAGATAAAGGAAGGCAAAGTTAAATCGCTTTCAGAATTGATGGATGCCACTCCTCTTAGATGATTTAATTTTCTTGAGACAATTATGTGATTAATCATCGACGATCGATTCCTTTTTAAGTAGGTTCAACATTTAAAGATTAATTGTGGATGAGAAGGAAGAATATGAGATTAAGTATACTAATAAATTTGAGAGGAGATTCAGAGAATTGGATAGTGTTGTTAGGAGGAGAATTTTTGATAAGATTAAATTGTTGAGGGAGAACCCCTTTATCGGTAAAGCCTTATTGGGGGATTTAAGGGGCATCTATTCTCTTAGGGTTGGTGATTACAGAGTTCTTTATACCATTAGAGATAAAGTGGTTTTCCTGCTGACGGTTGGTCATCGTCGTATCGTATATAGGAGAAGTTGATACTTCACTGAGCTATTTTTACCCCCTCCTCATCCTCCCTTAGGATGCCTCTCTCCACCAGCCTCCTAATGGCCTCCTGGGTTTCGTCTCTGCTGTATCCCCTTAGGGCCATGGCCTTCATCAGCCAGCTTGGTCTGTAGATGAAGCCTGATCGCATCTCATGGAGTATCTGCTCGCAGCATCTCTTGATCCTCTCCTCGCTTCTAGCCCTCAGCCTTACGCCCTCCCCCCTCGCTGTTAGGGGGTATGCCTCTATGCCCAGCTTCCTCCTCAGGTATTCTGGGAATCCCCTTGAGAGGGCTGTCCCATGGAAGGTTAAAACCTTCTTCGGTCTACACCCCCTTATGAAGCGTAGTATGCCCTTGAAGTCTGAGTGGTCGCTGAGGGGGAAGGGTTTGCTTCTTCTCCCCCTCATTATGGCCGCCCACCCCGATGCGAGAGCAGGCTCAAGGCGTTCCGAGAATAGCTTAGAGCCCTTGGGGGCGATGAGGATGCATCTCCCATCCTCGAGGAGCTCCTCCCCCTCATCGCTCCTCGCATCGATGTATTCGAGCTTGAAGCCGTATGCCCTGTAGACATCGCTGGCCCTTGTGACGCTTCCGAGAGTCAGAACTGGGAGGTTTGTGTAGCGGTTGAAGATGGAGATGATCTCCTGCGCATTCCCTATTGGATCTGTTCTGAAGGCCGGTGTCCTCCCCCTCGGTATAACGTCGAAGACGGCCCACTTCACCATATCGAGGGCCAATTCCCTCCTTGAGGGGAAGCTGAAGAGGGGCGAGGCGAAGGTTGTCTCTATGACGAGGATGTCGCACTCCACGGGTTCAGCGGCCTCCATGGTGTAGGAGTCTCCGACGTTGAAGTCCCCCGTATAGAGAACCGTCCCCTCAGGTGTTATGGCCTCTAAGAGGAGGGAGCCGAGGACATGACCTGCATTATGGCCCCTAACCTCTATCTCCCCCACACGCAGTGAGCCGCCGACTTTGAGCTCCATCCAGTTCTGGCCTCTACCCCATCGAAGGGCCTCGACGAGACTTCTCGTCTCCTCCGTCGACCCCTTCCAGATTTCTGGATGTTTGAAGGCCGCAGAGTGATCTGCGTGGGCGTGGGAGATGAAGGCTGGGTGGGGCGTCAACCCAGTGGGGTCGAAGGCGACGGCGTCGCATCCGTATTCGATGATTATTCCCCTGCGATATCTAACCGTGAGCAAGTTGGCCATCTACCCCGTCTTCAGCATCAATATCGCCTTGGCGAGGTCCCCCTCCGCCTCCTCCAGGGCTCTCCGAGCCTCCTCGAGGCTGACGCCGGCCTGCTGGGCGACGAGGAGGATATCCTCCTCAGGTATCTGCTTCCCCTCAGCCCTCTGCTCCCTAACCCTGCCGCCGGCGATCTGGTAGATGCGTTCACCCCTCATGTCGAGGATGGTGACGATGGGCTCCTCGATGATGATCTCGCGGCTCCTCCCCCTGAGGATGACCTCCTCTATGTCGCTGAGGGTGTCCATCTTCAATCCCATCTGCCTCATCATCCTTCTCAACCGCCTGGAGGGGGTTCTCGCCATCTCACTCTCCTCCAAAAGGGTTTAGATCGAGGCCTCGGCGGCCTCAACGGTGTTCTTTATGAGATTCGCGATCAGCATCGGCCCCACACCCCCTGGGACGGGTGTGATGGCTGATGCCACCTCCTTCACGGCTTCGAAGTCTACGTCTCCATAGACCTTCCCATCCTCATAGTTGTTGCCGTTGTCTATGACGACGGCTCCAGGTCTCACCATCTCAGCCGTCACAGCCCATTTACGGCCTATATCGACGACGAGCACCTCACCCATCTTGGTGTATTCGCTCAGCCTTGGATGGTCGGCCCTCACACAGGTGGTCGTTATGCCTCTGTTCATCAGTAGGGCTGCGAGGGGTTTCCCAACGATGTCGCTGAGGCCCACGATGACCCAGTGTCGATCGACGTATTCGACGCCGTATCTATCGAGGAGCTCCAATATGGCTCCAACGCCCGCAGGGGGGTAGCACCTCTCCCCCCTGAGCAATCTGCCGAGGGCCTCGTTTGTGAGGCCGTCGACATCCTTCTCAGGCGGTATCGCCGCCAGCACCCGACTCTCGTCGACCCCCTCTGGGAGGGGGAGCTGAACCATGACGCCGTGGATCGACCGATCCCGACTCAGCTCCTCGATGAGTGAAACCACCTCCTCCGTGGAGGCCTCCGGTAGATGATGAACCGTGGCCTCTACGCCGACCCTTTTACATCTCCTCGCCTTCATCTTCACATATCGCCTTGACCCCTCATCCATGCCTACGAGGACTAAAGCCAGGGAGGGGGTGACCCCCCTCTCCCTCAGTTTCTCGACTCTCCCCTTCAGCTCCTCCAATAGCTCTGCGGAGGCCCTCTTCCCATCGAGTATCACCGTCATGCCCTCAACACCTCATATGAGACCTGTGATCCGGCCATTCTCATCGATGTCCATACGCTCAGCCGCTGGATGCGTCGGCAGGGCGGGCATGGTGTTTATCTCGCCGCAGTAGGCGACTATGAAGCCGGCTCCAGTCATCGGCCTTAGATCGGTGATCCTCAATACATAGCCCTCCGGTGGCAGCCCCTTAATCCGCTCGTCATCCGTCAATGATAGGCAGGTCTTCGCCATGTTTATGGGCATCTCCTCCAGACCCAGCTTCCTTATGCGCCTCAGAACCCTCCTCGCCTCAGGCTGGAGCTCTATGTCTGAGACTCCATAGACCTTCGTGGCGATTGTTCTGATCTTCTCCTCGAGGGGCATGTCGAGGGGGTAGAGGAATCTGAAGTCAGATTTCTTCGTCTCCAACTCATGTAGCACCTTCCTCGCCAGCTCGACGCCTCCCTCGCCGCCCTTGGCCGCCACCTCGGATATGGCTGCGGGGACTCCCTGCTCCCTGCAGTAGTCCATGATGACCTGGAGCTCCTCATCGGCGTCGAAGGGGAATCTGTTTATGCAGACGACGGGTATGAGGCCGAAGAGCTTGGCGTTCTCGATCTCCTTCCCCAAAACTGGAAGCCCCTTCTCCACAGCCTCTGGATTCGGAGTCTTCAACTCCCTACGCCTCAGTCCTCCCTGCCTCTTCAAGGCCTTCGCCGTGACGACGAGGACGACGAGATCGGGTTTGAGGCCTCCAACTCTGCAGGCGATGTCACAGAACTTCTCCAATCCGAGGTCAGCCCCGAAGCCTGGCTCGACGACGACGTAGTCAGCCAGCTTCAAGGCCATCTTTATGGCGACGAGGCTTGGACATCCATGGGCGATGTTGGCGAAGGGTCCTCCATGGACGAAGGCGGGGGTATGCTCAATCGTCTGAACCAGATTCGGCTTTATGGCATCCTTCATCAGTATCGCCATCGCCCCCTCAGCCTTCAGATCCCTCGCCTTCACGGGTTCGCCGTCGATGTTGTAGGCAACCGTGATCTCACCCATCCGGCGCTTCAGATCCATGAGGTCGAGGGCGAGGGCGTGGATCGCTGCGATCTCCGAGGCCGTTGTGATCTCGAAGCCGCTCTCATAGGGTATGCCACCCCTCTCGCCGCCTAGACCGACTACGATGTGTCTGAGGAAGCGGCTCTCGATGTCCAGCACCCTCTTCCACTGGATGCTGTGGATATTGATTCTCAGCTTATTCCCCCTGTAGATGTGGTTCTCCATCATCGATGTGAGGAGGTTGTGGGCCATGGTGATGGCGTGAAGGTCTCCTGTGAAGTGGATGTTTATATCCTCCATCGGCAGCACCTGGGCGTATCCCCCGCCGCAGGCTCCGCCCTTAATGCCGAAGACTGGGCCAAGGGAGGGCTGTCGGAGGACGACGATGTTCCTCGCCCCAACCTTCCATAGGGCCTGTGACAGCCCTATACTCGTCGTCGTCTTCCCCTCGCCGCCCCTCGTGGGGACTATGGCTGAGACCACGATGAGTTTCCCATCTGGGCGATCCTCCAGCCGCCTCAGGACGTCGAGACTCACCTTCGCCTTATACCTACCATAGAGCTCCAGGTCATCCTCCGAGAGGCCGACCTTGGCGGCCACCTCCGTTATGGGCCAAAGCTCAGCGCTCTGAGCGATCTCTATATTTGAGGGAAGACCCATATCACAACCCCCTTATACCTATTGAGGGGAGGTTAATAGCCTTATTAAGGATTTAAGAGAAATGATGGAGGATGGTTAGGGTAACCTTCCTTAAGATAGGTTTTCTCGGAGTCTCAAACCTCATAGAGGCCCTCCTCGACGAGAGGGCGTCGAGGAGAAACCTATCGGTCAGGGTGGTCTCAACGGGCTGTAAGATGGATGAGGATGAGGCTGTAGAAGCAGCGAAGCTGGCCGCCTCTATTCGCTCGGATCTCTACGTCGTCGTCTCCCCAAACGCCGCTCTTCCAGGGCCTAAGGCTGCGAGGGAGCTCCTTAAGGAGACGGGTAAGCCCGTCATAGTCGTCTCAGATGAGCCGACTAAGAAGATCACTGACAGCCTCGAGGAGGAGGGCTTCGGCTACATCCTGATCTACGCCGACTCGATGATCGGCGCCAGGAGGGAGTTCCTCGACCCGGTTGAGATGGCCCTATTCAACAGCGATGTCCTGAGGGTGCTGGCAATAACAGGGGCTCTACGCCTCGTTCAGATGGAGCTGGATAGGGTGATCAGGCTGATCGAGGCCGGTGAACAGCCGGAGCTGCCGAGGGTGCGCATCACCAAGGAGAGGGCCCTGGAGATGAGTGGCCTAAACAACCCCTACGCCTATGCGAAGGCGATGGCCAGCTTCGAGATGGCCCGTAGGGTGGCGGCCCTCTCAACGGAGGGATGCTTCAAGGTTAAGGAGCGGGATCGCTACATACCCATAGTGGCCGCAGCCCATGAACTTATGCGCTGGGCTGCGATGCTGGCCGATGAGGCGAGGGAGGTGGAGAAGGCTAACGACTCCGTCGCCAGAATCGTCCACTTCAGGGATGGCTCCCTGAGGAGGAAGAGGAAGCTCTACGAGAAGTTTGAGCCCCTCATCGATCTCTAAGCCTACATCGGCGAACCCTGACGGCTACGCCGACGTCGAAGGAGAGCATCTCCTCGCTGCTTAGGAGGGCTCTGCCGACAGCTATCACCCTCCCCCCTCCATCCAGGACTATGACCTCATCGCCAGGCCTGATCTCAGGTGAGGCCTCGACGACATGCTTGGCGAAGACGCTTCTCCCCCTTGAGACCATGGGGGCTGCGACGTCGGAGACGACGACGGTGAACCTCGACTCCCCGAGCTTTAAGAGGCGTTTAGCCCCCGCTATGGTGAGGGTTAGGAATCCATCTGAGGGTCTCACCGATGCGAGAAGCTTCTCGCCGAGGTAGATATGCCTAATCCTGCCCGTTGTCTTGGAGTAGGTGATGGAGACATCATCTGGGAATAATGCCTCACCGGCTCCTGAGCCGAATTGATAGTCCGCTATGGCCCTCACCCGCTCTATGTCGCTTATCATCGCCGATTTAGGGAGTTGAGAATTTATAAGGGGTCTCTCCCATCCTAAATGGGCCTTTAGATATGCGATGTGAGGTTTGTGGGAAGCCCATAAGGGGTGAGCCGATATATCGAGTTATCGAGGGCGCCAGGATGATGGTCTGCCCCGAATGCGCAAGATTTGGAACAGAGTGGAAGCCTCCGCCGTCGAGGCCTAAGAGGCGGAGGAGGGCAGACCTCTTGGAGGAGGTGGAGAGCCTCCAGCCCGTCGAGGGGTACGGCGACCTCATTAGGAGGGCGAGGGAGCGGATGGGGCTCACCCAGGAGGAGCTGGGCATGAAACTGGGGGAGAAGGCCTCGGTTATAAGGAAGCTGGAGCGGGAGGAGCTGGTGCCGGATAGGAGGCTCGCAGAGAAGATCAAGAGGGTGCTGAGGATCGAGGTCCTCGCCCCAGAGGCTCCGGCTCCAGCCATCATCGGCGTTGGTAAGCCCCCCGAGGTTACCATAGGAGACATAATCAAGCTGAGGAGGAGAGATGAGGGATCGAAGGGCGTATCTTAGAGCTCCACCCATATCTCCATGGAGGCTTCCCCATGGATGGCGGAGATAGACATACTGATTCGGGCTTCCTCCAGGAGAGGTGGTCCTATCGTTGGGGACCCCTCCCATCGAGCGTCGCCCCCTACGTCCCAACGCCGATTCAGGTTGTTAGACGTATGCTGGAGCTCGCAGAGGCTGGGGAGGACGACGTCGTCTACGACCTCGGATGCGGCGATGGACGAATCCTTTTCACGGCCGTCGAGGAGTTCGGGGTGAAGAAGGCCGTCGGCTATGAGCTCAACACCTCCATGTGTGAATCCATAATGCGGAGGGTTAGGGAGAGGGGTCTCGAAGGCCGAATAGAGGTGGTGAACGGAAACCTATTCCTCGCAGACCTGAGGGAGGCCTCCATAGTCACCCTCTACCTCACAACCTCTGGGAACTCGAAGCTGAGGCCGAAGCTCGAGGAGGAGCTGAAGCCTGGGGCGAGGGTTGTAAGCCACGACTTCCCCATAAGGGGTTGGAGAACCATCAAGGGCGGCTACCCCGAACACTACTCCTATGGGACTCACAGGATCTACGTCTACCGTATCCCAGATGCCTATAGGCTGAGTGTGGAGGATCCCGCCGAGGATCGATGGAGTAGGCTAAGAGAGATATTCCGACGCCTTGAGAGGGGCGATTAGCCTTAGAGGGCTCCGAGGACGAGGGCCAGCAACGCCATCCTGACGTATAGGCCATGTCTAACCTGCCTGAAGTACCAGGCATGCGGCGTCTCATCGACGTCTGTTGAGATCTCCGTCACCCTTGGAAGTGGATGCATGACGATGAGATCCTCCCTCGCATCCCGTAGGGTCTCCCTATCGATCCTGTAGGCATCCTTAACGGCCTCATATTCCTCTGGTCTTGGGAACCTCTCCTTCTGAACCCTCGTGACGTAGAGCACATCCAGCTCTGGTAGTATCGATTTGAGGTCTCTGGTCTCAACGTAGTTTAGGCGTCCCTCAACCCGCTCCAATACGTCTCGACGCATCCTCAGCTGGGGCGGCGATACTAGGTAGAGCTTCACATCATAGTTGGCGAGGGCGAAGGTTAGCGAGTGGACCGTTCTACCGTAGAGGAGGTCTCCCAGCAATGCGATCTTCAGGCCGTCGATCCTCCCCTTCGCCTCCCTGATGGTGTGGAGATCTAAGAGCGCCTGGGTTGGATGCTCCCAGGGGCCTGAACCCGCATTGATGACTGGAACCTCAGCCACCTTGGCTGCCCTGATGGATGAGTCCTCCTCCGGATGCCTTATGACGACGACGTCGGCGTAGTTCTCAACGGTTCTGATGGTGTCCTCGAAGCTCTCCCCCTTAGCTATGGAGGAGACACCAGGCTGGGCGAAGCCTATGACGCCTCCTCCAAGTCTCTGCATCGCCGCCTCGAAGCTGAGCCTGGTTCTGGTGCTCGGCTCGAAGAAGAGCGCCGCCATGACACGTCCCTTAAGGAGGTCTGAGCCCCGCTCGGCGAGGGGCTTCATCTCCGAGGCCTTATCGAGGATGAAGTCTATCTCCTCCCTGTTGAAGTCGAGCATCGAGACGACATCCCTACCCTTAAAGCTCGACGCATCCACCAAAGGGGACACCAAGAGGAGATGGGGTTTCTAAAATAAAAAGGGTTGAGTTACCTCCTTATCCGCCTCACCTTATAGACGAGGGAGCCGTCGGACCCCTTCTTATAGATTGTGATGATGTATTCACCCTCCTTCCCGCAGCGTCCTCTCCCGAGGATTCTACCCTTCATCCCAGATTTGGGCGATCTGGAATATATTACACTTTTATGGAGCAGTAAAACGTATCACAGATCCATAATCTCAGATAAAAAGGGAGGGCTTCAGCCTATGACCTCCCTGAAGACCCGTAGATGGTTCCCGCCGAGAATCTTCCTAATCTCCCCCTCGGAGTATCCCCTCCTGAGGAGCTCCTCGGTGATGCCAGGCAGCCTGGAGACGTCCTCCAGGCCTTCAGGCGTCGATCTGATGCCGTCGAAGTCTGAGCCGAGGCCGACGTGGTCTATGCCTGCGACCTCGACGACGTGGTCGATGTGATCCACAACCCTCTCGAGGGTCGCCTTCTCCTTATGGACGAAGTCTGGGGCGAAGTTTATGCCCACCACCCCTCCGTGGTCTGCGATGGCCCTGATCATGTCGTCGGTGAGGTTTCGGGGATGGTCGCAGAGGGCTCTACAGTTTGAGTGGGATGCGATGAAGGGCCTCCCAGCCACCTCGGCTACGTCCCAGAAGCAGCTGTCGCTGAGATGTGAGACGTCGAGGATGATGCCCAGCCTCTCCATCTCCCCTATGGCTTCCAGGCCGAGATCCGTCAGCCTGCTCTCAGCCCTCGACGCCGCCACTCCGTCGGCGAAGGGGTTTCTCCAGTTCCAGGTGAGGCTGATCATCCTCACCCCAAGCCTGTGGAAAACCCTGATCATCTCTGGGTCCCCCATCAGGGGTTCGGCCCCCTCGAGGGATAGGAGGCCCGCTATGCGTCCCTCCTCCACGGCCTTCATGATGTCCCCGTAGCTCTCAGCCTTCACGAGTCCCTCATTCCCGTCGCATTCCCTCTCGAAGGCCATGATGAGCTGAAGCGCCCTCAATAGGGCGTCTGGGGGATTAGGCCTCCAGCCGGTGTATATGGCGAAGACCTGGCAGTCTACGCCGCCATCCCTAAGCCTTGGGAGGTCTATGTGCCCCTCATCTGAGCGCTCCCCCAGCTTTATGGGCTTCCTACCGCTTCCAGGTGGGGGTAGAACCCTCAGAAGTGTGTCGCAGTGCGTATCGACGACGATGGCATCCCTATGAATCCTCAAGGCCTCAGACATCCCATGGCTTCTCCTCGACTCCATGGTTAAGCCTTCCGCCGATTTATCTCGGATTTATAAAACGGCGGTGAGGCGGTCTTCCCCTATGAGGTATATGTCTAAAATTCGCCTCGGCTTCATGGGGTTTCAGCCTTGGATTAGGCCCCTTTCCCGCTGGGAGGAGTCTGGGTAGGTTTAAATGAGATGTCAAGGTATGTGTCTAAGGTTCGGGGAGCCGATGCTGATTCGGGAGGTTATCTTAGAGAACTTCATGTCCTATGAATACGCCAGGGTTCCCTTAAAGCCCGGTGTCAACGTAGTCTGCGGTCCAAATGGCTCAGGGAAGTCGAGTCTATTGCTTGGCATCTGTGTCGCCCTCGGGGAGACCTACACTGAGCGTTCTAAGCGTCTAAGCGACCTCATCAGATGGGGTGAGGATCGGGCGAGGGTGACCATAATCCTCGATAATAGGCGGAGGGGTGGTAGGAGGCCTCTACCCCAGTTCGATATGGATGAGGTGGCGTTAACCCGAAACCTGAGGCGTGATGGGAGATACTGGTTTGAGCTGAATGGTAGAGGCGTCCAGAAGGGGGAGGTACTGGAGCTCCTTAGGAGCTTAGGCTTTGAT
Organism: uncultured Candidatus Bathyarchaeia archaeon; assembly: GCA_964525955.1. Taxonomy (GTDB): domain Archaea; phylum Thermoproteota; class Bathyarchaeia; order TCS64; family B23; genus B23. Next base: position 31,619 of record CAZGKJ010000006.1, on the reverse strand, counting down.
CCTGATAACATGCTCATCGTGATGCATCAGAATATGGCTGAGGTCTTCGCCAGCGTCTCACCTCAGGAGAGGCTGAGGATTCTGGAGAGGGCTGTCGGCTATGAGTCCTTCAGGGCCGATGTCCTCGAGGCTCTGAGGAGGCTTAAGGGCATATTGGCCGAGGAGGAGAATGTGAGGGAGCTCCTCCAAAGGGCGAGGGAGACGCTGAGCCATTGGAGGGAGCAGTATGAGCGGTTGATGGAGAAGAGGAGGCTTAGGAGGAGGCTTGAATTCCTCCAGGTGGAGCTGGCTTGGAGCAGGGTCATGGAGCTGGAGGAGGAGCTCAGCCGATTGGATGAGGGCCTCAAGAGGCTGAGGAGGGAGCTCGATGAGACTGAGAGGGAGATCGAGCATTGGGGAGTCGTCGTCCAGGAGGCTGGGGAGGAGCTTAAGCGCTACAGGTCTGAGCGCTCAGACCTCTATGAGAAGCGTGTGGAGTGTGAGAGGACAATAGGCGTATGCCGATACGCCCTGGAGGCGGCGGAGGAGGAGCTGAGCCGAATAGAGAGGATGCTGAAGGCCTCGGAGGAGCATAGGAGGCGCTTCGACATCAGCGTTGAAGCCCTGAGGGAGAGGCTTAGCAGAGGCCCAGTCAGGCTCGACGACTACTTCAGGATCATAGCTGAATTGGAGGAGGCTGAGGCTCAGACCTACGAGACTTGGAGGAGGGAGCTTGAGGCTCGGAGGAGGGAGGCTGAGCGTGGGAGGGAGGAGCTCAAGCGAAGGCTCTCAGAGGCTGAGGAGTCTCTGGCATCCCTCCTCGAGGAGCTTAGCAGGGTTGAGAAGCATCTCGACGAGGCTGGCGACAGATATGTAGAGGGCCGAATCCGGCTGGCTCTGCTGGAGGAGCGTCGTAGGAGGCTGGGTGAACGCATCGAGGAGCTGGAGGCTGAGGCGGCTCGATGCAGAAGGGAGCTGAGGGATCGACGTGAGGATGCCGAGGCGAGGGGGCCGAGGGTGGAGACGGGTCGAATCCCCGAGGAGGTGCTGGCTGAGCTTAGGAAGCTGAATGGCATACTGCTTGGGATGGCGGATGTCTCGGAGGAGGCTGAGGAGATGTATAAGGCCTATCTGAAGACCTACAGCGAGCTGGAGGAGAAAGCCGCCCTGCTGAGGGATAAGCGTAGAGAGGTGATGGAGGAGGTGGAGGAGAGAACCAGGAAATGGCTGGAGGTCACCCAGAGCCTCCTCGAAGACGTCGATCGACGCTATAGAGAGTTCCTCTCAAGGCTTCAGGCCACGGGGGAGGTGAGGCTCATAAATCCAGGCGACATAGAGGCCGCCGGCATAGAGATATACGTCGGCTTCAAGGGGGCCACTCCGACGAGGCTTGACCCCTACACCCACAGCGGCGGGGAGCGCAGCACGGCCGTGATGGCCTTCCTATTGGCGCTGCAGCAGCATATCCTCTCCCCCTTCAGAGCCGTCGATGAGTTCGACCTCCACATGGATGAGAGGAATAGGGAGGTGGTTGCGGAGTTCATCGTCGAATCCCTAAGGGGCTCCGACGATCAGTATATGGTGATAACGCCCAGCGCCGTCACCTTCAGGGGCGGGGATGTACATGTAATCATGGTTCAGAAGACCGGAGGCTCCTCGGCGATCAGGGTGCTGAGGGATGAGCCGTAGGGAGGAGCTTGAGGCAGTCATAGAGCTCTGTAGGGCCGCCGCTGAGGGGGAGATAGACCCCTTCACCGTCGACGTCGACTATGTCCTCTCAGTCATACGTAAACACTACGGCGAGGCTGAATCCCTCGAGGAGCTCTGCCTCGACGCCTCAGCCCTCAAGGGGCTGGCCCTGGTTCTCGAGCGTCAGAGCCAGTGGATCCGGCATCAGTCCACAACTCTATATCGAGACCCCTTCCTCCTAACCAGGAGGCTTATGGAGATGGATATCAGGGCCATAGCTGAGGCCTTCATGAAGTCCTGGCATCCCATCGTGGAGCTGGAGCAGGCGACGGCTGACACCCTGCTGAACGCCTTGAAGTATTGGGAGGGGCTTCTACCCCTGGAGGAGCGTCTGAGGGGGCTGGAGGTTGAGGAGAGGGGTGTAGGAGAGCTCTCCAGAGCCGAGGCTGAGGCCCTCGGAATACTCGCTCCTGGAGGCTTCGACGAGGCTCTACGTGAGATGTGGAGGGAGCTGATGGAGAGGGGGCCGGTCGACTATTGGGATTGGATTGGGGCTGAGAGCTTCGACGAGACCCTTAGGAGGGCCTTTCTAACGGCATACCTAATCAACGAGGGCTACGCAATCCTCGAGATGGATCGATACCGTGAGCATCTCACCCTCAAGCCAGTTGAGAGGCCGAGGGGGGAGGAGAGGAAGCATTCGCTCCCCGTCATGGTTGATGAGGAGGAGTGGATGAGATGGCTAAGAGGGCGTATGGGAGAAGGCTGAAGCAGGCTGTTCACCTGCTATTCTTCAAGCATCACATGCTCCCAGGGGTTAGGGGATGGGAGCTTCGGAGGGCCCTCGGCCCCGAGTGGCTTGACATCCTCGAGGTTCTGGATAATCGCCTCAAGCCCCTCGACCTCGAGGTGAAGAGGGTCTTCGAGGAGCCTGGGGAGGATCGACCTGAGGAGGCGAGATACTACATCACCCTGAGGGGCGGAGTTAAGCAGAGGATGGCTAAGACGATGGGGTGGAGGATCGACGACATAGCCGGACTCGCCGTGGCGGTCGCCTACATCTCGGCGAGGGGGGGTAAAGCCCCTCGAAGCGATGTGGAGAGGGTTTTAGGGGAGAAGCTGCCGGGGTGGAGGGTGAGGTCTAACCTGGAGAGATACATCGAGGAGGGCTACATCAACGAGGAGGATGGAGTTCTAACCCTCGGGTGGAGGGGGAAGGCCGAGATCGATGTGGATAGATTTCTTGAGCATATAATGAGGTCTGGAGCCTCAGCCGAGGAGCTCCGCAAGCAGGGTGGAGAGTCCATCAACCCTCCCAGGTCTGAGGGGGATGGCTGACAACTCCCTGAATCTGATGATCTCCATCTCTGCTGGGTGGAGTATGGCTCCGCCGACGACGAGTCTCTCACCCGTTGAGTGATCCACTATCGCATCCCTCAGGATATGCAGCCTATCTACATCCCTCCCAAACTTCTCCTCACTGTAATCCAAATCGAATCTTGGTTCGAAGACTATGATCCTCGGCCTCTCCTCCCCCTCCATGAAGGCCTCGAGGCTGAGGGAGACCCATTTAGCTGAGCTATAGGAGCCATAGGCTTCATCGACACCGTAGCGTCGACCATAGTATAGGTTGACTCGGCATCCATCTCCAGTTAGGGTTGAGTAGAGACCCATATCCAGAGAGGCCTCAACGCTATCCCCATTCAGCGAGATTATATGCTCCTCCTCCAGTCTATAGCCCAACTCCTCAACGGCCTCCAGGAGCTTGACGGCGCACCATCTCCGATAGATCTCAGTCGGCTCACCCCTCAGGATCGGCATGGCGAACTCCAGCAGCGGCTTTAGAGCTCCCCGATTATACTCCATATACAGCTTGTATAGCTCGTTGTAGTGGGGGAGAGCCTCGACGGGGTTGAGATCCTCAGCCCCCACCTTCCCCTCCACCTCCCTGAGGAAGGAGAGCCTTGGATCTCTAAGCCTCCCCTCAATCCTCCTCCTCATCCTCTCAACGTTCTCCATCAAATCGTGGTTTGATAGGAACTCCCTCGCCGCCTCCACGAGCTCCTCATCCCCCGCCTCCCTCAGCCTCCTCCTCAGGATCTCATCCATATCACCGGAGCATCTCCTGATCTCATCCAGCTTGGATATGAGGCTCTCAAGGTGGTGTTTGAGAAGTCTATTCCCAGCTGTATCGTGGTCGATTCTCTCCTCCTCGACGATCACCCTGTCGGAGAGTCTCCCTATCAGCTCCCTCAACCTCTCGGCATCGGCCTCCTCCACCCCTCCCTCAGCTATCCTCCGGAGCAGCGTCCTCACCATCTCCGCATCTATGCGGTCGATCTCGCCTACAGGTCTCTCCACCCGCTCTCTATACATCCTCCTCTGAGGCTCCCTCGAGATCCTCTCGACGATGGATTCGAGTTTAGACCAGTGCTCCGAGATATAGTTGAACCAGCCCTGGAGTCGATCCCTCATCTCTGAGCCGTAGCGTCGATGGATTAGGCTGAGGGAGAATCTCCTCAGCTCCTCCAGGTAGAGCTCCATCCCGAGGCGGCCTCGCCTACGGCCATAGACCTCGAAGAGATATTCGCCTACGTCCTCGATCCTCAGCGTGAGCCTATGCATCCCAGAGGGATCCTCCGGCCTCCACCTCCACTCAACTGCTTCAGGGTTCTCATAGGGTCTACCCCTATCGACGACCTCAACGCCGTCGATGTATAGCGAAGCCCTTACCGATCCCCCCTTGATGGGGAGGAGGATGATGCGGTTCTCCTCCCCCAGCTCCAGCTCATTTACCCTACCAGGGGTGAGTGCTCTCCCATTTATCGAGAGCCTATAGTCCCCGATGCCCTTAGGTGTAGAAGCTCGTGAATCCATACTCATTTAGGGTCACCAGCATCCTCCCAACCTTCTCAGCTGAGATGGGTAGGCGTCCCTCGAGGTATCCGCTTAGGTCTTCGAGCAGCGGCCTTATAGGCTCGGCTCCAGATATCTTCGTCAAAACCCTCTGCTTCACCTGTAGATCTAACGCTATCCTCATATTCTCCTCCGGGTCTCCGCTGTATATGCCCCTGCTGTTGGCGACGTAGTTTAGGGCCTCCCTCCTCACCCTCTGGGAGATGGGGAATCCATATCGAGCTGTCATCTCATGGATCTCCTTGAGGGTGCTGAGAACCCATCTCCTCTCCCCCGGCTCCAGCTCCCCCCTGAAGCCGTCGAGGGTTGGGATAGACAGCCTTATCCGTCGATCATAGTCCTCAACCTCCTCGCTCCAGACGTCGACGCCGTAGAACTCTATGATGTTTGCCCTGTCGATGAGCTTAGGAGTCAGCGAGTAGGATGCCTCATCGATGTTTATGGTTCCGGAGATGTAGAGGTTGCTGGGCATCTTCAACCTCGGCGGTATAACCCGTCCATCCTCGGTTTTGACGCCTCCGCTGAAGCCGTGGAGGTAGATGGTGCGATCTATGGACTCCATGGCGCTGATGAATCTCGAGAAGTAGTATTCAACCCTGGAGAGATTCATCTCGTCGAGGCAGAGGAAGTAGGGTTTATCCGGGTTTTCAACGGCCTTCAGGAGGAAGTCGAGGAAGGGTGTTGAGATGTATCTCCCCGTTAATGGGTTGTAGAAGCCGAGGAGATGCCTGTCATCCAGCCAGTTCGGCTGGACGGCGACTCTGAGATACTGCTCCTCCACATTCTCTGAGACGGCCTCAGCGAAGAGCCTCGTCAGGGCCGTCTTACCCATGCCGCTGTAGCCTGCGAGGATGACGAAGGGCTTAGTCTTCAGAGATATATAGTAGTTCTTCACCAGAATCTCCGGATAGTTGTAGCCCCTGCTCCTGATGTATCTCAATATATGCTCGATGAGCTCGCCCTCCACCACCTCCTCAGCCTCGACGGCCTCCATGGATGGCTCCACCCCAGCCTCAGCCCTCACCGGAGGCTCCATCACCGGCATGATGACCTCCCCGACGTCGATGGGCTTGGGAGCTTCAAGTATGGATTCATCTCCCCTGGCGAAGTATCTCTCCAGGAGGTCCTCCTCCACGTCTCTTTTGATGAAGCCGTTGAGGCCGAGGATGATCTCAGCCTTCTGCAGACTCTCCTCCTCAGCTCCCCTTATGATGGCTACTCTATCATTCACCCTCCAGTCGGATTCGGCTCCGAAGAGGTTGAGCTCTGGAGGGAAGACCCTGAGGTCTATCATCTCGTCGCCCTCGGTGACGTATATGTAGAGGCTGTTACCCCGTCTTGTGTAGTATTTCCCCATCTCAGCCCTCCCCTCCCTCTCCCCTAACTATATATTCGGTCTCGGATATTTCCTTACTTCTCAATATCCTGTCATAGGCGTAGAGCCAGAAGACGGCGAGCCATAGAAGCGTCAATATGGTTCCGAAGTAGTCGTGGAATATCAGCGCCTGTAGGTAGCCTATGTAGTAGGCCAATAGGCAGGTGAGGATGATGCGTAGTATGTTGACGAGGAAGACTCCCTCCGCCCCTATGAGGGCTGCCAGCAGCCTACTCCTCAACGTGTAGGGGCCTCTGAGGCCGACGGCGAGGGTTATGGCGAGCAATCCCATGCTCTGCCATCCGACGCAGTTCCAGCTAACGTGAACCCTCAGCGGCATCCACCCCTCCAGGTAGAGGTAGCTCCCACTCGTCGCCGTGGATATGCCGAGGGCTTCAAGAACCTTGGCGACAACCGCAACGATCAGGGGTGAGAGCAGCCTCTCCAGGTATCCGACGGGTATCGCCGCCTCCACGGCCCTCGTCAACGGCTCGCTGAGGGTGGTCAGTAGGGGGAGGGCTAAGAAGGAGGCGGCCGCATAGGCTAAGAGGCTTCTATATGCCTCCCTCTCCCCCATTCCTCCTCACCCTCATCATCAGGGCCGCGATGGCGAGGGGTATGGATGGTAGAAGTCTCTCATCTACCACCATCCCTGGGAAGTCTGCGTAGGAATGCTTATCCTTCGAGTCGTAGTCGAAGTAGTAGACCCTCTTCTCATGGCCGTCATCATATACGTATATCGCGATCCTAATCGTATGTCCCTCCCTGAAGATGTACGGCCTCATCTCCTCCCCCTTCAGCTTAATTGGATCCGGCGGGGACCCCGCTTCGAGGGGGATTATGAACCTATCGACGTGCACCTCCACGGGTGGAGTGTCAGCCGGTGGATCGACGTCGTAGATGTGGAATTCGTAGGGGGCTTTATGGGGCCTTGAGCAGTAGAAGTAGACATAGTAGTTGATGTTTCCCTTCATCCTATACTCCTCTACGAGGGGTCCATAGAGGTCGAACTCCCAGAGCTTATACCATCCAGGTGTCCCCGTATTCTTCCATTCATCTGTATGCGGCCTCTCACCGAGATCCGTCCAATCTGGATGGGTGAGATACCTGAAGTCCGGCCTCGCGAACTCGAAGGTGAGCGCCGTCCGATCGCTTTCGGCGGCGTAGACGGTTGTTGAGAGTAGGCCGACGCCGCTGTATAGGATGGCGAGGAGGATGATGGCCATCGAAGCCAGTCCGATCCCCCTCCTACCCGTTAGGAGCTCCATGAGTCTCAGTCCTCCCTCTTCACTCCCCTTTGGCTGGAGTATGTAGCTGGTGGATAGATGCCAGTATAATGCGATGGAGGCGAGGATTAGAGGCGTCGCCAGATGGTTGTGGAAGAGGATCGCCCATCGATAGTGGCCGTAGACCAGCATTAGGCAGGGTATGAGCATCCTCATCGTGTTGGCTGCTATGAAGATCTCCAATCCCAGGAGAGCAGTCTTCACCTTACTCTCAGCCGTGTATCTCCCCTGGAGGGCGATGGCGAGGGCGATGATCACCAGCAGCAATCCCTGCCATCCGAGGCAGTTCCAGTCGAGGTAGACCTCGAGGGGTATGCCGCCTACCTCGAGGTATATGGAGGCCTTATAGACGGAGACGGGGACCTGGAAGATGTATTGGAGTATGGCGGCGATGTATCTGGCGGCGATTGGGGCGACGCCCATGAGCATCTGGTTGAGGCCCAGTTTCATCGCGAGGAGTGCAGCCAGGTCATTTAGGGTTTGGATCATCGGAAGCACCGATAGGGCTATGGCTGAGAGCCAGAGAAGCCAGGTTAGTAGGCTAATCCTCCTCATTTCCCTCACCCCTCCTCCTGATCGTCAATCCTGGCAGTATTGGGGCCAGGAAGATGAGTGGAAGCACATTCTCTGGGACGACGATGCCTGGAAGCTTGAGGTATGACCACCTGCTCGGCGAGTCGTAGTATAGGGTGTAGGTTCGGCCAGCCTTGACGTAGAGGTCTATCGCCAGCTTGATGGTGTGCCCCTCCTGGAAGGTGTAGGGTGAGGACTGCATCACTGTGAGGCTGATCCTCGCAGGGGTGGTTGTGAGGAAGATGGGTATCCAATCCCTCCTCACCTGGGTCTCGCTGCCATTTTCAGCTACATCGTAGATGGTGTAGAAGAGCCTCGATCGCTCCAGGAGGACTGAGCCCTTAAGCCAGATGACGTAGGTTATGGCGTCCTGCATCGTGTAATTCTCCTGCAATGGGCCGTAGAGGTAGAACTCCCATATCCTCACAAGCCCCGTGCTCGAGGCGGTGTAGGCATCCTCATAGGCCGTGTCGTTTAGGTCAGTGTAGTCTGGGTGGGTCATCACCCTGTTTGTGGTGACGTTGCAGACCGTGACGGCGTGTGGGAACCATTCGAAGCTCAGCTTGGTGGGGTCATCCTCCGCTGAGACCTTCATGGAGAGTATGCTCAATCCCCCGAGGAAGGTGGAGAGGAGAATTATGGCCATGGAGGCTACGCTGAGGGTTCTCCTACCGGCGAGGAAGTCGATGACCGCCTTGAGACTCATCGATCCCCGCTCAGCACCCCTCGGCGTGAGTATGAAGTTTGTTGAGATGTACCAGAAGGCGGCGAGCCAGAGGAAGGTTAGGGGGAGCGTGGCGTAGTCGTGGAAGGCTATGGCAACCCTCGGCCCATAGGCTTCGAGGAGGAGGGCGTCGAGGGCCACCCTCATCAGGTTTAGCAGTATGACGCTGACGACGCCGAGCAGAACGCATTTCAACTTGCTAAGCCTTGAGTGGCTTCCCTGCAGTCCAGCTGCGAGGCTTATGATGAGGAGCAACATACTCTGCCATCCGACGCAGTTCCAGTCCAGCAGCAGCTTGTAGGGGAGGTAGTGCTCCACGAGGTAGATGGAGTGGCCGAAGGCTGTGGTCTCTATGCCGAAGACGTAGGTGAGGATGGCGGCTACCGCCATCGCCATCGGCGGCGATATATAGGTTTCGATGAAGGCGTCGAGTCGAGTGGAGGCTGCAGCCTGGGCCAGGAGGTCGTTTATGGTGCCTATGAAGGGAAGCATAGTTAGGGATAGGAGTATGGCCCATAGGATGAGGCTCTTAATCCCCAGCTCGCTGTCACTCATCTTCTCTCACCTCCTTTTTCTCTCTCATCTTCAACACGGCTACAGGTATGATGGGGGCGATGGAGAGGAGTGGGAGCGTATTCTCGGGGACCATGATGCCTGGAAACTCGATCCTCGTCCCCTCGGGGCCGTGGTGAAGGTGGTAGAGGGCTGGGCTTCCCCTCATCCATACCTCTATTAGGAGCGTGTGACCCCGCTCTATCTTCACGGCGCTGAGGGGCTCGGTGGCTGTGCTCACCCTGATGGATTCTGCTGAGAGCTCTACATCCCTCACCCTCGTTGAGGCTATTAGGCTGATCCCCCCCTCCTCATCGACCTCGAGGAGCCTCACCTCCAGATCGACCTTGACATCCCTCTCGGCGCTGATCTCCAGGGTGATGAGGCATCTACCCTCCAGCTTGAAGTCCTCCGTCAAAGGTCTCTCCAATAGGAGTCTCCAAGCCCTCTCCCAGCCTGTCCCCGAGTGTCTGAACTCCTCCTCACCCGCCTCGAGAGCTGAGTCCCCGAGCCTCGTTAATAGGAGTCTTGATGCGACGCCGTTGACCGAGGTCGGCTCTTCGCTTGCCCTCACCATCAGAGCGGTGTGCTGAACGAGCTCCTCTTCCTCAGCCCTTACGGAGATGGTTATCCATGCGATGAGGCCTGAGAGGAGGATGAGGAAGATCACCGTGGAGATGGGTGGTCCCCCTCTACGCTTCCTCTCAGCTCTCCCCTCCCTCTCCCCTCTGGAGCTCCTCCTGGGTATTACCCATCCGAAGAGCCTTCTCAGCCTGATGCTTAGGACGCGCTCCGTGATTCTCCCAGTCTTAAAGGTTCTGAACCATGTCCCCTCCTCCTTCTCCAATAGGCCTCTGAGGGCGGCGTAGGCCTGGAAGGGGGCGATGACGTAGCTGAGGGCGATGAAGGAGATGAGTCCGGCGAAGTCCTCGAGGGCGCTCCGCTCCATGAAGAGGCCGGTCAGCCCCATTAGGGGGAGGGCGAAGAGGTTGCTGAGGATGAGGCACCATCCGAAGGTCGCCGTCCAGAACCAGGGATGCTGATGTAGAACCTCAGCGATCATCCATGAGACCGTGCCGACGAGGAAGAAGAAGGATTGTAGATAGTAGAGGGAGAAGTAGAGGAATTCGAGTTTCTCCCTCCAGGTCAGCATCGGGGACTTGAGGACTCGCCAGAAATACTTCTTCACGACGTAGGTGTGCCCCTCAGCCCATCTCATACGCTGTCTGACGAGCCTCATGATGGTCGTCGGTATCTCAGCCGGCGCCTGTATCAACGGCGTATACACAACCTTATAGCCGGCGAGGTAGAGCTTCACCGTCAGCTCCCAATCCTCTGTGAGGCTTGTCGTCCAGCCCAGCTCCCTTAGGACGTCAGCCCTGATCATGTAGACGCTTCCGGCGATCATCTTCATGGCTCCGAAGAACTCCTCGGCGACCCTCTCAACCATGTAGCTTCCGCTGAACTCGGTTCTGACGCCCCTCGTGATCCAGTTCTCCCTCTTGTTTAGGTGGTGGAGCTGGTAGCCCTGAACGGCCGCTATCCGCCTACGCCTATACCACTCCTCAACCCGTTCGATGATGCTGGAGCCTCCATTCCTATGGTTGTGGTTGTTGTTGGCGAAGTAGCCGAGTATCCTATCGGCGAATCTATGGTTATTCCTCCAGTTCTCCTCGCCACCCTCCTCACCGAAGTACCAGAGGAATCGTCTTAGGATGTCCCTCGGCGGTATGAAGTCAGCGTCGAAGACGACGACATACTCCGTTCTCGGGTCCATATGTCTCAGGGCTACGGCGAGGGCGCCCCCCTTGAAGCCGCTTCGATCCTTTCTATGGATCACCTTTATTGTGGGTAGAGGCCTCCTCTTCTCGACGCTTATCTCCTTCAGTATCTCAACCGTCTCATCCGTAGAGTCGTCGATGACTATGATCTCATAGTTCGTGTAGTCGAGGTTTAGGCAGGCCTCTATGATGCGCCTCGCGACGTTCCGCTCATTGTAGAAGGGGAGGTGTATCGAGATGAAGGGCTCTCTACCCCGCTGGGCGCCTCCATTCCTCAGGTGGTTCATGTTCTCGGCGGCTATGCCTTTACCTCCGAAGAGGGCGAGCAGCGTTGCGACGTAGTATTTGGTGGCGTAGAGGAAGAAGAAGATGCCGAAGGAGAGGGCTATGTAGGAGAAGGCTTGGCCGACGGCGGCCGTCAACGCCATCTCCCGATCGCCCCCACCTGTAGCTGTGTTGAACGGATGTACATTATATCGATTCTCCGATATATTCAACCCGAGACTCCTCAAGGGATATTTAAAGATATCGGGGATACGGTTTAGAATTCCATTTTAATAGCTGAATTATGGATTTTTGCTCCTATCCCCAATTTATATATGGTTGTTTTTAGTATCTGAGATGCTCAGCGACGATGATCTCTGGGATGATCTCAGGAGGAGGCTCTATAGGGCTTTTCTCGATATATTCCTCCTCAGATTGATCGATGAGGAACCCCTCTGGGGCTATAGGCTTATGGAGCTCCTGAGGGAGCGTTATGGATTGAGAGTTGGGCCACCGGTTCTCTACCCCCTCCTCTCCTCCCTTGAGAGGAGGGGATTTCTGGAGGGTCTCGACGTCCATGTCGGCGGCAGGAGGAGAAGGGTCTACCAGCTGACGAGTAGGGGGAGGGAATATATGAGATGCTTCGAGGAGGTTGTGAGGGAGGCCTTAGACCTCTAAAGTTGATCCAGACGGTGAGCTATCTCCCTCACAACCCTTGAGAAGGGGTGTTCCCCCCTGTCGAGGACGAAGGGCCTTCTCCTGGAGCCCCGTAATAGTAGGTCGCAGTAGCAGGGTATGATGGCGAGGAGGGGCTGCCTGAAATATCCTTTAATCCTCGCCACCAGGGCCTCCCTCCTCTCCCTACTTACCAGCTCGTAGGGTATCGCCTTGTTGACTATGATATACACCCTCTTCTCAAAGGCCTCATAGAGGTCTCTTATCAGCCTCTGAACTCCCTCAAGGTCTACGATGTCCATCGTTGAGATGAGGAGGGAGATGTCCGAGGAGACTATGGCGTTGACGGAGGAGTAGTGGACTCCAGGGCTTGTGTCGAAGATCACGGTTTCGACGCCCATCTCCCTCAGTCCCTCTCTCAGCCTCATCATCCTCCTAAGGGCCCTCGTCTGCCATCTCCTATCCTTCCTGGCGATCTCCCTCATCGCCTCCATCTCCGGATTTGCGAAGCCCACGAGGAATCGCCCCTTCACCCCAAGCATATTCGATACGTCTACCACGACCTCCTCAGCCTCGGCCTCGCCGTCGAGGTAGTCGTTCAGCCACTTCTCCGCCTCAAACCTGAAGAGGGTTGAGAGGCTGGGGGCTCTGAAGTCGAAGTCGAGGAGGCCTACGCTCCTCCCCTCGGAGGCGTAGACGGCCGCTATGTTTAGGGAGAGGAGCGTCTTACCTGTTCCACCCCTGCTTGAGTGTATGGATATAGCCTTCATGTCCATCACCTATGCCACTATGGAGAAGAGGACCCTCCTCCCCCTCCTCTCCTTCTTCAGATATCCCATCCTCACAAGCTGATTGAGGTAGCTGCTCTCAACGGCCCTCGCCCTCCCAGTTCTCTCAGCCACCTCCTCAGCGGTGGCCTCCCCGAGGCTGCATAGGACCGTCGCCGTCTTCCTCAGGTGATCCGGTAGGGAGAGCAGCGACATGACGTCGAGGGTTCTATATCCAGCCTCCTCCACTGGGGGGATCACCCTGAGCAGGCCGCTGAGCAGAGATTTAGGTCCCCTCACCTCTATGGCGTCGATGCCATATCTCTCAGCCAGCCTCCTCGCCTCCTCCCTGAGCCCTGGAACCGCTATTAGGACCGCCCTGAAGGGGTTGACGTCGTAGACCTTTGCGAACATCTCCTTCACCTCCACGTCTCCGGCGAGGCCCTCGCCGAGGGCCATGTCGATGACGATGAGGGGGGGATTGTCCCCGACTCCTCTCGCTATAACGTCGAATCTATGCTTTACACCCGACTCCCCCAGGAGCTCCCCAGGACTCTCGGCTCTATACCCCCTCTCCCTAAGGAACTCCAGGACCCTTGGGAGGATGAGGTAGCCTGATAGGCTTTTAACCCTCTCCAGGTTTGGCCGGTAGCAGTATAGGGGTTTATGTCTCAACTCCCCCTCGAGGGCGTTGCATCTCAGGCATCTCCAGGCGTCGTCCTCGGGCTCTATCTTTGTGGAGCCGCATCTCGGGCAGAGGGCGAGTAGGCCGCATGTCTCCTTCTCTAATAGGCCGATGGATTGCAGCTTCTCGAGGAGCTCCTCAGCCTCTGAGCCGAGTATCCTCTCAGCCTCCGGATACCTATATCCCCTCTCAGGGTCGAGGATGGGTGTCAGCCTCTCTATGCCCCCTCCGAGGAGGAGTCCCATCAATAGCTGAATTCTCCTATCCCTCAGCAGCCTTCTCTCCTCGGCCTTTAAGAGGGCCTCTCCTCCCCTGGACACTAAATCTCCCTCAACCCCTCAACCTTATAGCTGTATCCCCGGCTGGGGAAGCATATATGGCTTTGAGGCTATATCTCCTCGATGCTCCCCTTCCCCACGAGGAGGATCAAGGAGGGTGAGGCCCTCATCCTGATCCCGGATGTGGAGGTGGATGAGCCGACTAAGGCACCCGTCTTCTACAATCCACGGATGAAGATGAACCGAGACTCAGCAATCCTCGCAGTCTCAGCCCTCCATCGACGGGTCGGGAGGATTCTAACCCTCTGCGAGCCGATGTGCGGCACGGGTGTGAGGGGTATAAGGCTGGCCCTGGAGGCTGAGGGGGTGAGCGAGGTCGTGATGGGAGACCTAAACCCCCATGCGGTGGAGCTGTCCGAGGCCAATATACGCCTCAATAGAGTCTCGAACCGTGTGAGGGTTAGGCTCCTCGAGGCCAATCTACTTCTGTCGCTCCATGATAGGCCCCATGGACGCTTCGACTACATCGACGTAGACCCCTTCGGGTCGCCGATTCCCTTCATAGACTCAGCCATAAGGGCCTGTAGGGATGGAGGCCTCCTCGCCCTCACGGCCACGGATATGCCGCCGCTATGCGGATTATACCCAGAGGTCTGCCTTAGACGCTATGGGGGTCTCCCCCTCAGAACCGATTACTGCCATGAGGTTGCCCTACGGCTGTTGGCTGGAGCCCTTGTGAGGGAGGCGGCGAGGCATGATGTCGCCGCCACACCCCTCTTCAGCTACGCCGCCGACCACTACATCAGGCTCTACGCCCAATTGGAGGAGGGGGCGAGGGAAGCCGATAGACGCCTGAGGGGGCTGGGCTACATCCTCCACTGCCCCAGCTGCCTACATAGGGAGACGGCGTATGAATACCCCAGCAGCAGGGTCTGCCCCAGATGTGGCTCAAAGATGATGCTTGGAGGCCCCCTATGGCTTGGCCTCCTCTCCGATCCAGGGTTCTGCTCCGAGATGCTCTCCATAGCCCATAGTCGGGTGGGGTTGGATAAGAGGCTTCCAAGGATTCTCAAGCTCTCCATGGAGGAGGCTGAGCTTCCCCCAACCTTCTATAACATCGACGTCGTCTGCTCGAGGCTCGGCCTCTCATCTCTTCCGACGGAGCTGGTGGTCTCAGCCCTTAGGGAGGCCGGCTATAGGGCTTCGAGAACCCATATCCATGGGAGGGGGGTGAAGACGGAGGCCTCCATCGGGGAGCTGGAGGAGGTCTTAAGGGGGATCGAATATGAGCGGTAGATGGAGAGCTGAGAGGCGTCGAGACCCCTACATAAGGATGGCGAGGAAGAAGGGATATAGATCGAGGGCAGCCTTCAAGCTGATACAGCTGAATAAGAGGTTCCACTTCCTCGATGAAGCCAAATATGTCGTCGACCTCGGAGCCGCCCCAGGTGGATGGCTTCAGGTTGTGGCTGAGCATCTACCCAGAGACGGCTTAGCCGTCGGCGTAGACCTTAAGCCCATAAAGCCACTGGAGGCTGAGAACATCATCACCCTGGAGGGGGACGCCCTTGAGGCTGAGACCCTGAGGAGGTTGAGGGAGCTCTTCCCGAGGGGCGTCGACGTCGTCCTCTCAGATATGTCACCCAGCATCTCAGGGGTGTGGGAGATCGATCATCGTAGACAGCTCGACCTCGCCAGGGCCGCCCTGAGGGTCGCCCTGGAGCTCCTCAGACCGGATGGATGGCTTGTGGTTAAGGCCTTCCAGGGATCGGAGTATGAATCCTTCCTGAGGGAGGTGAAGGCCTCCTTCAGCTATGTGAAGGCCCATAAACCCATGGCTTCGAGGAAGGGGAGCGCAGAGATATATGTCGTAGCCCACAGCCCTAAGAGAGGAGCTCCTTCAAGGCCCTCGCAGCCATAGAGCTCGCCAGGATGACTGGTCTCCCAGTAATCTCCCTGACTATACGCTTCATCTCAGCCGTATAGCCCATGCAGATCATCAGCGTCAGGTCAACCCCCCTCTCAGCAAGTCTATGGGCTGCTGCCTCCACCTCCTCTATTGGGCCATAAGGGGATGCCGCATCTGCGTAGACCCTTCGATGCTCAGTTGCCCATTCATCAGCCGCCTTAGCCGTCTGCTCAGCCGCTGGATAGAGGATGCCCAGCAGTCCCCTCCTCAGCGAGGCGTCGACGACGCCTCTGAGAACCTCGAGGGGTCTGACGATGAGGGCCTTAGACCTAAACTCTGGGAAACCCCCTGCGCATAGGAGCATTATAACCTCCAACCCCATGGAGTTCAACTCGTCGATGCATCTCTGCATCCTCGGGACGACGAAATCCTTCGTGACCCTCACCTCCGTCCCATCTCTCATCCTCGTGACGAGCAGCCCCTCATCCGTCTCCGGTTCGTGGCGTCTCACCTCCTCGAGGGTTAGGTCGTCGAGGGCGCCCCTCTCAACGGCCTCGAAGCCTGGGCCGAGGGTCTCCATGATTCCTGGAACCAAGTCGCTCCTCGGAGACTGACCTATGGTGACGAAGCCTATCCTCCTCATCGCATATAGGAGGCCCCTATGGGCTAATAACATCGTCGCTATAGGAATCTGGTCTTCAGGGCCCTCCTCTCAGCCTCGACGATGCGCTCGAAGAACTCATCGGACTCATCCTCGGTCTCTGATAATATGTCCCAGGCCTCCGAGGGCTCTATCCTCTTGGCCGCAGCCACCAGAATGGCTCTCCGACCATAGAGGGAGACGAGCTTCGAGTAGTCCCTCCCCCTCCTCCACCACTTCGCCGTCTTAGCCCCCCTCCGATCCCTCGAAGACTGCTCCATCACCTCCTCGGGGCTATGATCGAAGACTCCAAGCTCAGTGGAGCCGCAGAGGGGACAGCGGGGCTGAGGGGGGAGATCCCTCACAGTCACCCAATCGATGTATCGTCGACACCTCATGCAGAGGAGAACTCTCGACTCGTTTAGGAGTCTCACCCTGGCCGATTCGAGGATGATGCGGTTCATCCGCTCCGGGGGGACGATGTCTGTCTTCATCCTTATGCTCTCAATGGCGGCCCTCGCTATCGGCGTAGGCCTCTCTCCGAGGGCTATAACCTCTATCTCCCCCTCGGCGATCTTTCTCAGCATCCTCAGGGTTGACTCCACATCCATATCCTTCCTCAACGTATCCTTGTAGGCCTCCTCGAAGATGCAGGTTCCCTCAAAGCCCCTGATCAATCTGCCTAGGGTGACGTTGCTGAAGTTGGCATACTTGCTGAGGGCTCCACTCTTCCTGGCTACGTTTATCAATCTACGCTTGAAGAGACCCGTCTTCGTCACCGCCTCCCTCAGCTCTCCCTCCAGGTCTCTATGGGCCAGCCTCCTCAGGAGCTCCGCCACATAGTTGGCGTCGACCCCAGCTACGGTCTCCAGGATCACCCTGTATGGGTCTTGTTGAACCGCTACGGGGAAGCCGGTCTCCTCGGAGATGACGTGGCCCAGGAGCCTGGCGAGGGTTCTGTTTACGAGGGTGCCGAAGTGGGCGTGGACGACGATGTTATCCTCAAACTCCTCAACTATGATGCGCCTATCCGTCGGGACGGGAAGCCCCATCTCCACCTGTTCAGCGGTCTCCCCTATGGCTCTGAGGATCGTCTCCCTCCTCGCCGGATATAGGGCTGACAGCCTCTCAGCCACCTCATCCCTCGTGGCCCCCTGATGAAGCAGCCTCCCAACCTCACCCCTGATCCAGCCTACCTCCAGGGCCACCTCGAGGGGGACAGGTATCTCCTCACCGATCCAGCTTGGTATAGCCCCCGTCGGATCCTCCTCAGCCTTTACGTATATCTTGTCTCCGTAGATGTTGAGGATTCTCCATGGGCTCCCCCTGATGATGAACTTCACCCCTGGTTTTCCATACTCCGCGACGAAGGCCTCGTGGAGTATTCCCACAGGTGTATCGTTGTCGACGTCGATGACGAGGTAATCCTTCTCATCTGGTATCATGGAGACGTTCTCGAAGAAGTATCTGTAGAGGCTTCGGCTCTGCCCCTTCGGCTTTATCAGAACCTCATCGACCTCCGAGACCCAGGCCAATCTTGGGAAGCGTTCATGCATATATCTCGCAACGAACTTGATGTCCTCCTCTGTCAGCTTTCTATAGGGGTAGGCCCTGCCGAAGACCCTGAGTATCTGTAGGAAGTATAGGCGGCCCCTGGGCATAAGCTCAGCCACGATCTGATTTATCAAGACATCGTAGGGCTTCTCGGGTATCACAACAGGCTCCAACTCCTCCCTGAGGGCTCTGCGGGCGATGGCCATCGCCTCCAGGGCGTCGTCGCCGTCTATGGCCACGATGACACCCTTCGCCACCCTCCCCAACCTATGCCCGCTTCTCCCAACTCGCTGAAGCAGCCTCGTCACCTGCCTTGGAGAGTTGTATTGGATGACGAGGTCTATTCGACCTATGTCTATGCCCAGCTCCAGCGATGATGTGCATACGACGGTTCTAAGGTCTCCTGTCTTCAAACCCCTCTCAGCCGCTATCCTACTCGTCTTGGCCAGAGAACCATGATGGATACTGAGGGGGAATCCGACATCCCAGATGTTGAACCTGCTGGCCAACACCTCGGAGGTCGACCTGGTGTTCGTGAAGATCAGAGTCGTCCTATGTTTCTCCACGAGCTCCCTCATCACCCTGAGCCTCGCCGCCACCTCCGGATGCGTATAGAGCTTCTCAGCCAGCTCATAGTCCTCAGGCTCCACCTCCGGGTAGAGGACCTCCAGCTCCATACGTCTGGCCACGGGGACCTTCACCACCTCTATCGGTCTCTCATCGCCTACGAGGAATCGTGCCACCTCCTCAGGGCTGCCGATGGTGGCGCTTAGGCCGATGATCTGGAATTCGCTGCCTGTGATCTCCCTCAGCCTTTCCAGGGCTACGCTGAGCTGGCATCCCCTCTTATTGTCGGCCAGCTCATGGACCTCGTCGACGATGACCCATCTCACGGCCCTCAGATATCTCTTCAGCCTCCTGCCGAGGAGGACGATCTGCAGAGTCTCAGGCGTAGTGATCAGCATCTCCGGCGGGCTTCGACTCTGTATGTTTCTCTCCCTCATCGATGTGTCTCCATGCCTCACCGCCAGCCTGATGTCGAGCTTTGAGCACCACCAGCTAAGCCTGTCGAGGATGTCCCTGTTCAGCGCCCTTAGGGGTGTGATGTATAGGATGCTTATCCCCGGCGGTCTTTCACCGCTCTGGAGGTAGAGGTGGAAGACGGGGAGGACGGCGGCCTCGGTTTTACCCGTCGCCGTCGGAGAGATCAAAAGGACATTCTTACCCTCGAGGATTAGGGGGATCACCCTCCTCTGGGGCTCCGTCGGCTCCCTGAATCCCCTCTCCTCGATAAGCCTCCTGATCGGCCTGCAGAGGAGGGTGAAGACATCCCCCTGCTCCAAGACACCCTGAGATAGGAGGGAGTCAATAAAAACCTGTGGGAAGCGTTAAATCAACCTGATCCACAGCCTATAGGATGAGCTATGATAGAGGTTGAGAAGCTGGAGGTTGAGGGTAAATCCCTCCTCGGCTTGAGGGTTGAGATGCCTGGAACCCCGCCGATGCTGTTGATCCTCGGCGGAAAGGGCTTCGTCATGTGCGGCTACCTAAACCTCGAGGTGGCTGAGAAGTTGGGGGCCGCCGCCGCCGTCGTTACGGGCGTTAAAACCTTCGGGGATGTCTTGAATGCCGAGATTAAGGCCGCAACCTCTAAGGGTGAGGCCCTCGGCCTAAAGCCTGGGAGGATCATTAGAGAGGTTATCGGTGGTATCGCCTAACCTCTATGCTGGAGCTCCCCTCTCTCGACCCTTAGAGTAGCCCCCTCAATCTCTCCGCCAGCTCTGGATGGCTCTCCATCGCCTCCCTTATGGCTTCAAGGGTCTGCTCTGGGAAGTCCCTTAATAGGCTCTCGATGACGGTTCTGGCGATATACTTCTTGAAGCCCTCCTCATCTAGGGCTGGGAAATATTTACGCCTCATCCCACCCTTGCAGGTCTCCTCCTTATAGCGTAGGATGCCGTCGTCGCACATGGTGTTGAGGAAGTTTATGATGGATGCCCTCGATATCGTCTTGATGCCCTCCAGGGCCTTCTTAACGCTCTCCCAAACCTCCCTGGAGGTCACACCCCTCTCAGCGTTGGCCCAAACCACCCTAAGGGCCTCTATCTGGTAGTCCCGAAGGACTTTCTCCAAACCCTCCTTCCCAGGATCAAACACTATCGGCAAGGATACCCACCTGAACCCTCAATATGAATAGGGTACCCCTATAAAAGTCTTAGTGTTCGACAACCCATAAGAAAATCGATTTAGGAAGACTTCTCACCCCTATCGAGGACGTGGCGCCTGAGAACCACGCAGTCCATAACGCCCTCCAGGACGGTTCTATCATCGACGGAGACCTCCACCTCAACCCGCCGCCACTCACCCCTCTCCTCCACCACCCTCGCCTCAACCCTAATCAGGTCTCCAACTCTCACGGGGGCCGTGAAGCGCACCTCCGCCGAGGCCAAAACGACGTTTGGATGATTGACGGCCAGCATAGCAGCATAATCGGCCAATCCGAAGGTGAAGCCTCCATGGATGAGCCCCCACTCATCGACGGCCATCTCCTCCAAGGCCTCCAGCTCAACCGTCGCCTCGCCATTCCCCAGCTTCAGGGGTCTACCCACAAGCCTTGGATTCGCCCTCCTATGGGTTTTGACCTCCATACCAACATGGATAAAAGCCCCAGGCCTAAAGGGGTTGTGTATGAGACTCGTCACCTGTAGGCGGATTGGCCGAGGGATAGGCGCCCTCATCGGGGATTACATCCTCGACCTGAATAGGGCCTTTGAACACCACCTTGGAGGAGCCTTCGAGGGGCTTGAGCAGCCCTTCAACTATGATATGCTCACCCTCCTGGAGCTGGAGGGAGGCCTTGAGGAGGCTGAGAAGGCGGTGAGGGAGGCTGAGAGACTTCTAAACGAGGGTGAGGCTGAGGAGCTCCTCGAGGGGGGACTCCTACTTAAGGCTGTGGATGTGGAGCTCGACGCCCCTGTTAGGCCGAGGAAGAACATCATCTGCCTCGGCCTCAACTATATGGATCACGTCGAGGAGGGTGGAGCTGAGCCTCCGGAGGCCCCGGTCTTCTTCACAAAGTCCCCAACGGCCATAGTGGGGCCCTATGATGACATTATCTATCCGAGGGCGACTGGGGAGCTGGACTATGAGGTGGAGCTTGCCCTTGTGATAGGTCGGAGGGGTAAATACATACCCCGAGGCGAGGCCTACGACTACATCGCCGGATATATGGTCTTCAACGATGTCACGGCGAGAGACCTCCAGCGTAGGCATAGGCAGTGGTTTAGGGGTAAGAGCCTCGACACCTTCGCCCCAATGGGCCCCTGCATAGCGACGCCCGATGAGGTGGGAGATCCCATGAATCTCAACATGTGGCTGAGGGTGAATGGGGAGCTGAGGCAGAGCTCCAACACGGGTCGAATGATCTTCGACATCCCCAAGATAATCAGCATCCTCTCCGATGGGATGACCCTGGAGCCCGGCGACGTCATAGCTACCGGAACCCCATCGGGGGTGGGGATGACCGACCCCGAGCTGCTGCTGAAGCCAGGAGACGTCGTCGAGGCCTGGATAGAGCATATCGGCGCCCTTAGGAATAGGGTTGTGGCTGAGCCTCCCCTTAGGGCTTAATCGCGGTGAAAAGTTTATATTCCAATTCTATGGTTTCGTCTATGGTTTCCGGGGTGAAAATAAGGTGAGCATGGCTGGTTCTGCTGGTGGAATACCGGTTCTCATTCTCAAGGAGGGAACCGAGAGGAGAAGGGGTGATGAGGCCCGTAGGGCTAATATCATGGCCGCCCGGATAATCGCCGAGGCCGTTAGGACATCCCTCGGCCCTAAGGGTATGGATAAGATGCTCGTCGACAGCTTCGGAGACGTAACCATAACCAACGATGGGGCGACGATGCTTAAGGAGATGGACGTCGAGCATCCGGCTGCGAAGATGATGGTTGAGGTCGCAAAGGCTCAGGATGATGAGGTGGGCGATGGAACCACCAGCGTCGTCGTCTTCGCCGGAGAGCTCCTGGGCAAAGCCGTGGAGCTGATGGATAAGAAGATTCATCCAACAGTCATCATCGACGGCTATAGGACTGCCCAGGAGAAGGCGTTGGAGTTCCTAAAGGAGATCGCCATAAAGGTTGACCCGACTGATAGGGAGATGTTGAGGAAGGTTGCCAAGACCTCCATGGCGAGTAAGCTCGTAGCCGGTGAGAGCGACTACCTCTCCGACCTCGCTGTGGATGCCGTCCTGCAGATCGCCGAGGAGGAGGATGGGAGGTATAAGGTTGACATAGATATGGTGAAGATAGAGAAGAAGCAGGGAGGCTCCGTAAGGGATACGAGGCTGATAAGGGGATTGGTCATCGACAAGGAGGTTGTCCATCCAGGTATGCCGAAGGTGGTGAAGAACGCCAGGATAGGCCTCCTGAACGCTCCACTTGAGATCGAGAAGACCGAGTTCGACTCAAAGATACACATCGAGACCCCCGAGGAGATGCAGGCCTACCTTGATCAGGAGGAGCAGATGCTAAGGGAGATGGTGGAGAAGGTTAAGAAGGCTGGGATAAACGTCCTCTTCTGCCAGAAGGGAATCGACGACATGGCCCAGCACTTCCTCGCAAGGGAGGGAATAATGGCGGCGAGGAGGCTTAAGAAGAGCGATATGGAGGCCCTCGCAAAGGCCACCGGAGCGAGGATAGTCACAAACATAGATGACCTCTCAGAGAAGGACGCCGGCTACGCGGAGCTCGTGGAGGAGAGGAAAGTTGGGGATGACAAGATGATCTTCGTCGAGGGATGCCGCAACCCGAAGGCAGTCTCCATCCTCATCAGAGGAGGCTCCGAGCGTATCGTTGATGAGGCTGAGAGGTCTATACATGATGCGCTCTGCGTCATAAGGGATGTCGTCGAGGAGCCGAGCATCGTCGCCGGCGGCGGCGCCCCAGAGGTGGAGCTGGCGAGGAGGCTGAGGAGGTATGCCGACACCCTGACGGGGAGGGAGAGGCTGGCCGTCGAGGCCTTCGCAGACGCCCTGGAGGTCATACCCACCACGCTCGCAGAGAATGCCGGCATGGACCCAATCGACGCCATCTCCGAGATGAGGTCGAGGCATGAGAAGGGTGAGCTATGGGTTGGCTTAGACCCCTTCGCAGGGGAGGTGGCCGACATGGCTAAGCTCGACGTCTATGAGCCTATGCAGGTGAAGGCTCAGATGGTCAAGTCAGCCACGGAGGCGGCGACGATGCTGATAAAGATCGACGACGTCATAGCTGCGGCGAAAATGAAGCCTCCTAAGAAGGGTGAAGAGATGGGCGGGGAGGAGGAGGCGCTATAGCCTCCCAAGCCATTCACAGCGATGAAGTCGATATTCGAATAGGCCCCCCAAAGCTGACCAAGTTTGAGAAGGCACGGATAGTCGGCGCCAGGGCGCTCCAGATATCGATGGGAGCCCCCATCCTCATAGAGGTTCCGGAGAACGTCAAGGACCCCATAGACATCGCCCTGATGGAGCTTGAGGCCGGTGTGCTTCCGATAACGATTAGGCGAACCCTACCAGATGGAACCTATCAGGATATACCCCTATCAGCCCTCATCAAGCCTAAGGGTGGGGAGCGGTGATGGAATCGGGCTGGGAGGAGACGATGTGGGTGATGACCCTCATCTCCATCGCCGTCTTCGCAATACAGAGAGCCCTCAACATCCTCGACCCAGTCTTCGAGTTCTGCATCTTCCATCTCCCAGCCCTCCTCTCCATAGCCCTCTACCTTAGGGAGAGGGTTTCGAGGGCTGGGTGAGCGGAACCCCTTTTTAAATCCAAGGCCCTCTTATTCTCGATGCTCATCCTAACCAACTCCGATTTAGAGCGCCTCGTCTCCATGAGGGATGCCATAGAGGCCGTGGAGGAGGCCTTCGGAAAGCTGGCTCAGGGCCTTGCCAAGATGCCTGAGAGAACGATGATGACTGTGAGAGGTGGATGCATACTCCAGATGCCCTGCCATATAGAGGGCCTCGGAATAGCGACTACGAAGATCGTCTCCGTCTACCCCGACAATCCTAAGAGGGGGCTGCCGACCACACCTGCCTGGATCGTGGTGAACGACGCCGAGACGGGTATGGTGGAGGCAATCCTCGAGGCCACATATCTGACGGCTCTGAGAACAGGCGCCGTCACGGCGGTGGCGGCGAAGTATCTCGCACCTAAGGGGAGTAGGGTTGCAGCCATAATAGGCTGCGGCTATCAGGGACGCTTCCAGGCCTGGGCGCTGACGGAGGCCTTCAGGCTTCAGACCCTATGGGCCTACGACATCTCTGGGGAGAGGTTGAGGAGATTCGTCGAGGAGATGGGTGAACGCCTCAACGTTGAGGTCTTGGGGGCTGAGAGTGGGGCTGAGGCCGTGAGGGAGGCTGACATCGTTGTGACCGCCACCACCTCGAGGGAGCCCGTTATTCATCGGAGCTGGCTCGGAGATGAGGTTCACATCAGCGCCATAGGCAGCTTCCAGCCGGATCACAGGGAGCTCGACACCGAGACGATTAGGGAGGCGAAGCTGGTTGTCGACAGCCGTGAGGCCGCCTTAAAGGAGGCTGGAGACATCCTCATCCCCATGGGGGAGGGCGTGATCACAGAGGATCATATCTACGCCGAGCTTGGGGAGCTCATCCTCGGCGTCAAACCCGGTCGAGTTGAGGGGGATGGCTTAACCGTCTTCAAGAGCGTGGGCCTCGCCATCCAGGACGCCGCCGTCGCCAGCCTCGCCCTCAGAAGGTGGAGGGAGAGAGTTGGATAGGGATAGAATCCTCGACATATTGTTGCTCATCTCCCTCCTCATGATCCTGACCTGGCTTACGCTCCATCTCTTAGACCTCCTCACGGGGATGACCTGGCTCCTCTACACCAGAAGCTGGAGGGAATACCTCTTCCTCATCGGATTGGCCATGAACCTCCTCATCCTCGTGGGGAGGAGGCGTAGATAAGAGATTTATCCATGAAGCACTCACCAATTCGAGGTGTCAAATCGGAGATGGGGAGGTTCAACGTCACCATAGACCCAGACCTCTGTAAGGGGTGTCTGCTCTGCGTCTACATCTGCAATAAACGTGGCGGAGGGGTTCTCACGGAGTCTGAGGAGAGGACTCTGCTGGGCGGGTCCCTCCCGAAGGTCGTCGGAGAATGCATAGGCTGCCGATGGTGTGAGCGGATCTGCCCAGACTTCGCCATAAGCGTGGAGGTGTCGGAATGCTGACCCCAGGCCGACATCTGGTGTTGGGGAACATAGCCTGCGCCGAGGGGGCTCTCAGAGCCGGATGCAGATTCTTCGCCGGCTACCCGATAACGCCGGCCAACGAGATCGCCCATTATATGTCGCAGGAGCTCCCGAAGGTAGGTGGATACTACGTCCAGATGGAGGATGAGTTGGCTTCGATGGCCGCCGTCATCGGGGCCTCCTGGGCTGGAGCTAAGGCGATGACCGCTACATCTGGTCCAGGCTTCAGCCTGATGCAGGAGAACATCAGCTACGCCTACATGACGGAGACCCCCTGCGTCGTCGTCGACGTTCAGCGAAGCGGCCCCTCAACGGGTCAGGCGACGATGCCCTCTCAGCAGGATGTCTACCAGGCCAGGTATGGGGCTCACGGCGACTATGAGGCCGTCGCCCTCACACCCTGGTCTGTTCAGGAGATGTTCGACCTGACGGTTAGGGCCTTCAACCTCGCTGAGATGCTGCGGATGCCCATCATCCTATTGACAGACGGCATGATCGGGCATATGAGCGAGAAACTCATCGTCCCTGAGAAGGTGGAGGTCGTTGAGAGGAGGAGGCCGAAGGGCCCTGAATGCATCCCCTTCGACACCGATGATCCAAGCCTCGTCCCCGAGATGCCCCTCTTCGGCGAGGGCTATGAGCTGTTGGTCACAGGGTCGGCTCACAGGCCCTCTGGGCGTAGGGATTACACGCCGAGGTATCTCCAGAGGAAGATTTGGAGGATTAGGGAGAAGGTTCTGAGGGCTGAGCCTGAGCTGAGGGATGTCGTCGAATATGAGTTGGGGGATGCCGAGGTTGCTGTCATCAGCTATGGAGCCTCTGCGAGGCCGAGCTATGGAGCCGTGAGGGAGGCGAGGTCTAAGGGCCTTAAGGCTGGGATGCTGAGGCTGAGAACCCTATGGCCCTTCCCAGAGGAGGTGATCTCAAAGCTGGCGGAGGATGTGAAGTCCATCATCGTCGTCGAGATGAATATGGGTAAGGTTGTGAGGGAGGTGGAGAGGGCTGTCTGCGGCCGATGTGAGGTGTCACTCGTCTCCAAGGTTGGAGGAGTCCTCCCCACGATTGGGGAGGTCTACGATGCCATAAGGAGGGCTGTGAGATGAGTGTGAAGCCCCTAAGCTACTATCGTGAACGATACATCCGCTTCCAGCCATCACCATTCTGCCCAGGATGTGGAAACGGCATCATACTAAACTGCTTCGTCAGAGCCGTAGATGAGCTCGGAATACCTCAGAGGCAGATACTATGCGTCTCAGGTATAGGATGCTCAGCCTGGATTCCAAGCCCAAACTTCAGGGGTGACACCCTCCACACAACCCATGGCAGAGCCATAGCCTTCGCCACCGGGGCCAAGGTCTACAACCCAGACCTATACACCGTCGTCTTCACAGGCGACGGCGATGGAGCCGGTATAGGGGGGAACCATCTAATACATGCCGCGAGGAGGAACATCGACATCACCGTCATCCTCGTCAACAACCTCAGCTACGCCATGACCGGAGGCCAGATAGCTCCGACGACGCTTCACGGCCTCAGAACCACCACGTCGCCATATGGAAACCCTGAACACCCCTTCGATCTGGTGAAGCTGGTTGCAGCGGCGGGAGCCACCTACGTGGCGAGGTGGACAACCTACCACGTCGTGGAGCTGACCAGAAGCATAAAGGAGGCCCTGGAGCATAGGGGCTTCTCCTTCATCGAAGTCCTAAGCCAGTGTCCAACGCAGCAGAGACGCCTCTTCGGCTTCAGGGATCCCATGAGGAGGCTGCCCAGCAGGATCATGGAGATGTTCGCTGAGAGCACCTATATCAGGGGCAGACCCCAGAGGGGGAGCTATCTATATGTCCTGCCCCGTGGAGAACCCGATGAGGCCCTGAAGGCTGTGGAGGACGCCTTAAAGGGGTTGGAGGCCTCTGCGAGGCTCGTCGACCACATAACCTATGGGAGGGTTGTGAGGGTGGACTCCGAGGACCTTGAAGCAGTCTCCGAGAGGCTGAGAGATCTAAGCGCCGTTGAGCGTTTAATCGACGCCCTGGAGGGTAAGATCGAGCTTGGAGTCTTCGTCAGGGAGCGTCGACCGGAGTTCACGGAGTCTCTGAGGGCCCTGATCGAGAGGGCTGGTGGTGGGCGATGAGGAGGGATATAATCATCTGCGGGGCCGGAGGCCAGGGCGTTGTGCTGGCCGGGGAGCTCCTCTCCCAAGCCCTATTCGATGAGGGCTATGAGGTTGTGAACACGAGGAGCTACGGCGCCGAGGCTCGTGGAGGGAGATGTCGAAGCGAGATCATAGTCTCCGACGGGGAGATATATGACATACAGTTGACGGAGGCCGACATCCTCATAGCTATGTCCCTACCAGCCTATAGGCGATATATAGGGCGCCTGAGGGCTGGAGGCCTCGCCCTCCTCGATGAGGAGGTGTATAGGGCTCTCGGCTCAGAGGAGGTGAGGGATGATGTCGAGACGGTCAGCATACCGGCTTCGGAGATCGCATCGAGGCTTGGAAACCCCATAGTGGCCAACATGGTGCTTCTGGGGGCGTTGATAGGGAAGACGGGTCTCATGTCTCTGGAGAGGCTTAAGGAGGCAGTCTCCAGGAGGGTGAGGCCGTCGATGAGGGAGATAAACCTAAAGGCCCTCGAGGAGGGCTATGGGGCCATAAGGGGATGAGAAGGGAGTATCCTGAGGCTCCAATACCAGGCGTGGCGGCCATCGTCCTCGAAGACAGCCGAGTCCTCCTGGTGAGACGTGGAAATGAACCTGCGAGGGGTAGGTGGAGCCTCCCAGGCGGCGTCATAGAGCTTGGTGAGAGGGCTGAGGAGGCCGTGGTGAGGGAGGTCTTCGAGGAGACCGGCGTCGAGGTGGAGCCGCTGAGGATCGCTGCCATCTACGACGCCATCACGAGAGACGACGCTGGAAGGGTGAGATTCCACTACGTCCTCCTGGAGTATCTATGCAGACCCCTGAGGGGGGAGCCTAAACCCTCTTCTGATATCCTTGACGCCAGGTGGTTTCGGCTTGGGGAGTTATCTGAGATAGATATCTCACCTGGGACACGGCGTCTCATCCTCAGGGTTGCTGAGGAATACCTGGGGCGTGGCCTCTGAATCCAGTTTCCACATGGTTTATGCATCTCGATCCCTGTCATCGGAGATTGGAATCGAGGCGACATCAATATATCTGTAAACTATTAATAACTCTTAAAATTTAATAGATTCACAAAATCAGAATATAGCGATGAACCTTAAGGCCTCATTCCTCACCCTCTCAGGCTCTGCATCCCTCAACCTCGCCCTCTACCTCATAGTCTCCCATCTGAGGAGGCAGGTGATGCTGCTGGGCATCGCCCTGAGCTCCCCAACCCTCGACGCCTCAGGCTTCATGAGGCTCGCCAACGGGCTTCAGAGCCTCGCAGTCTGGTCGCTGCTGCTCACCGTCCTCGCCTATCTCCTATTGAGATTTGGGGTCTCCCTCCTCCTATTAGGCTGCTCGGGGAGGCTTAGACTCTAAAACCCCGTGCTGAAAGGGGGAATTCATAACCGCATTTTGGGCATCTCATATAGCTGCAGGAGACTGAGGAGGGGCACCCCCGACAGGCGAAGGCTCTCCCATAGCTTATGTCGAAGGTGAAGCCGCATCTCGGGCAGGTTAGGAGCCTCCGAGCCAAGTCGAATAAGTTCTCGATGTAGGGGGATATACGCTTTTAGATTTCCCGGCATGGGATACCGATATAAGTAGGAAATGGAGGTATTACCATAGGTGAGAAATTGAGTAGGCTCGTCACGGTCTCGGCTAAGATACCTGAGAAGCTTCGTAGAAGGATGTATGAGCTGGGGATAGAGCCGAGTAAGGTGATTAGGAGAGCCCTGGAGGAGGAGGTGAGGCGTAGGGAGTGGGAGCTGCTTAAGGAGAGGGGCGAGGCCATGAGGCATATACTGGAGAAGCTCTCGGTGGAGAGGGCCGTCGAATCCATCAGGGGTGATAGGGAGGGGAGATGAGGGGGAGATATCTCTTCGACGCCAGCTCCATCATCGCATCGGCCATCAAGCGTAGATTCGACCCCCTCCTCGACAACCACACCCTCGAGCTGGCTGGGTATGAGATCGGCAACTACCTCCGGAGGGAGGCCCACCTCAGGGGATCAATCGACATCGAGGAGCTGAGGATGCTGGTGGAGCTCTTCAATGAGATCCTAAAGGGGATGAAGATCATCGGTGGGCGTCATCCATCCCATGAGATTGTGGATTTAGCTGGGAGACTCGGTCTAACCTACTATGATGCGGCCTACCTCTACAATGCTAAGAGGCTCAATCTAACCTTGGTGACGGAGGATGGGAAGCTGAGGGAGATCGGAGGAGGCTTCGTCAAAGCCATAAAGATAGATGAGCTTCCCTAACCCTCATGTTTATAGGAAGGCCTTGTAGGGTGCCTCCCTCTCCAGCCAGGCCTTTGTATCCGGATGGAGCTCCTTCCAGCTCTTCACATATTCCCTTCACCCTCTCCACAAGGGCGATGGTCTGGTAATAGCCCTGCTCCCTTATGAAGCCCTCCACTTCCTCCCACCTCAGCCTCCTTCCAGGCCACTCATCGATGTTGGCCATCCTGAGCAGGAGCCTCGCATAGACCGCTGAGGCCTCTCTGAGATCGCTCAGCTTCACCTTATCGACGGTATCATAGCGTGTGTGTCCATAGCCTCTACCGGTTCTGAAGGCCTCTGGGTCTCCACCGCTTCCGCAGGGGACTCCCTTCAGGAAGAAGGGCCAGTGATCGCTGTATGGGGTTACCCTCTGCATGTAGGGGAGTTCCACCGCCATCTCCCTGGCTGAGGCCTCGATGAGGGGCTCCAACTCTGGGTGGCCATGTATGAAGACTCCCTTCCTCCCCTCCCTCCCCGCTGCGTCGAGGTTCAGCATGAACCTCAACTCGTTTAGCTCCCCCTCATGCCTCTGGACGTATTCATAGGAGCCGAAGAGGCCGAGCTCCTCAGCCCCGAAGAGGATCAGCCTAACCCGGCGTTTCAAGCCGTCTCCGAGGATGCTTAGGACCCTCGCTATCTCCATAGCTGTGACGGCTCCGGAGGCTGGGTCTATCGCTCCCTGGGCGATGTCGTGGCCGTCGTAGTGGCATCCAACGATCAGGTATTCGCCGTCGACCTCTCCACCTGGCACGTCGGCGACTACGTTGTAGGTCTCCATCTCCATGTTCCTATCCGAAGTCTCTATGCGGAGATAGACCTCGCCTTCACGCTTTAGAAGCCTCGTTAGGTAGCAGCCGTCCTCATAGGAGACGGCTACGGCTGGGATAATGGGGCTTATACTCCCCGTCGGTGGGCCGTAGGCTGGGTAGTGGTTCATGAAGATCCAGCCCCTCGCCCCTGCGAGGATGCATCGCATATACTTCTCAGTCCTATGTAGATACCTCTTCATTCCGAGGGGGTTTCGGCTGGTTACCATGGCGATGTTCCCCTCGATCTCGCTTCGACGCTTCTCATAGACATCTGGGTGGCCGTCGCCGAGGTAGATGAGTCTCCCCTCCACCTCCCCGGCGACGCCGAGGGGGAGCGATATGCATTCGATCTCCCTCTCTATCGGCCTC
Organism: uncultured Candidatus Bathyarchaeia archaeon; assembly: GCA_964525955.1. Classification (GTDB taxonomy): domain Archaea; phylum Thermoproteota; class Bathyarchaeia; order TCS64; family B23; genus B23. The sequence goes on along the minus strand of CAZGKJ010000006.1, from coordinate 1,112 downwards.
AGTATCTCGAGTCTGGCTGGCCCCCTGATCCAGCCTGGAAACTTGAAGCTCTCCGCATGGACATTCTCCAATCCATACTCCTTCAGCTTCTCAATCATCCACTCCACGGCTCCCCTATCCCCCTCGGTTCCGGGGAATCTACTCCCATAGATGTCGCAGAGGACTTCGAGGTTCTCCATGGGCTCCCTGGAGGTGTATATCTCGGCGACGATGCGCTTATCAAGCTCCAGGTGGGGATTCACACTCTCACCTCACCCCGATAGGGGTGAGGGTATTTAACCCTATCCTCGGAACCCTCTTTAACCCCCTGTCAAATCTCATCTTTGGTGTCAGGGTTGAAGCTGGAGCTGGAGGTCGTCGACCTAAAGACCCCTGAGGGATGTAACCTCATCCTCGGTCAGAGCCACTTCATCAAGACCGTTGAGGACATCTATGAGGCGATGGTCTCCTCGACGCCCAACGTCAAATTCGGCTTAGCCTTCTGCGAGAGCTCCGGCGAACGCCTTGTGAGGGTGGAGGGGAACGATGAGGAGCTCAAGGAGGTGGCGGCTGAGAACGCCATGAGGCTTGGATGCGGCCACTCCTTCATCATCGTAATGAGGGACGCATACCCCATCAACGTCCTCAACCAGTTGAAGATGGTTCCAGAGGTCTGCACCATATACGCTGCGACGGCGAATCCGCTTCAGGTGATAGTAGCCGAGACGGATCAGGGGAGGGCCCTCCTCGGCGTCGTCGACGGCGGCAAGCCGAGGGGCGTTGAGGATGAGGAGGGCGTCAAGTGGAGGAAGAGCATCCTCAGGGAGCTGAAGTATAAGCTTTAACCCCAACCTCTTTATCCACCTGAACTCCAATACCGATCGAGTTGGAGCTTGAGGGATTCAACCTGGAGCGTATAGGGTTCATAGGCGACGGAGCAGGAATCACATGGGCGCCCCTCATCCTCATAGAGGGGAAGGAATGTGAAGTTGGAACCGAGGAGCTCGTCCTCGTCGAGAACCTCAACGGCAACAGGGTGCTCGCCGTCTGCCGTAAGGGTTTTGGCAGAAGCCCTGGGCTTAGGAGAGACCGCTACACACCTGGAAGGGCCTACGTCAGGATCGGCCGCAGAC